>USBA01000020.1 GCA_900552735.1 uncultured Collinsella sp.
GCTCGGCAGGAATGCTCGCCAAAAAGCTGCAGACGGCAGGCATCCGGCAGACCGCGCTGCCGACATAGCTCAACGACGTGGAGCTATAGGAGCTGCTAGGCCGCGCATCGCAGGATCGCATCCCCTATCTGGGCCGCGTTTTCCCAACGGCCACGCCAATGGAAAGCGCGTCCCAGTCTGGACGCTCAAAACGGGATGCACTTTCCGGATGGCGGGCCTAGCGGAAAGCGTGTCCCGGAATCCCGCCTCAGAACGGGACAGACCTTCCGGTTAAGTCCTTCAGCGGAAACCGCATCCCGGAATAGACGCTCAAACTGGGACGCAGTTTCCGCTGAGGTTCTATCCGGAAACCGTGTCCCACTCTGAGCGTCAATTCTGGGATGAACTTTCCGCCTGAGGATTCAGCCGGAAACGGCATCCCACTCTGAATCGAAATTCTGGGACGCAGTTTCCGGTTGAGGGCTGTTCCGGAAAGCGCATCCCATTCCAGGCGCGGATTCCGGGATGCACTTTCCGTTTGAGGGCCGATTCGGAAAGCGCATCCCATTCCAAAGCCAAGAAATGGGATGCGCTTTCCACTAGCAGCAGGCGCGGCATAACAAAAGACCCCGGCTCGCGATGGAGCTGGGGCCAAAGGCGCAGCGTATGTAGTTGATGCTGAGCGCGAACGGCCCGTTAGCAATGGCCGTACGTGCTCTACCCTAGCCGCGGTGACGGGCGCGGCTGTAGGGCGTATCCACCATGGGAAGATCCGGACGCAGTTTGCCGTCAAACGCGCGGTAAGCGTTCTGTACGGCGGGCGCCGTGGGGATCGTTGCGATCTCGCCGATGCCCTTGCCGCCGTATGCCACGGGCAACAGCTCGTCCTTCTCCACGTAGATGGCGTGGATATTCGGGATCTCGGGCGCACGGAACAGCCCGAGCGTGCCGTACCTGGCCTGGGGTACGCAGTCCTTGAGCGGCCAGTCCTCGGTAAGCGCATAGCCCATACCCATGAGCACGCCGCCTTCGATCTGACCTTGAATCGAGATGGGATTGACCACCTTGCCGGAATCGTGCGCGGCATAGACCTCGCTCACGCGGCCGTCATCATCCAAAATGACCACATGCGTGGCAAAGCCGTAGCAGATGTGGCTCTTGGGGTTGGGAACGTCGGCACCCAGCTTGTCGGTCGGCTCCAGGTACACGTAGCCAAACTCGCAGCCCTCGAGCGCCTTGATGGCGGCCGCGGGATCCTGGGGATGCATACCCTGGCCGGCGACGAGTTCCTGCGTGCGCAGCTGATAGGCGCGACCGTCGTCGTACTCGATCTTGACGCCGTCGCCATGCGCGCTCACGGGAGTATCGGGTGCGGGCTTGCCGGCCTCGATGTCAAGCATGGCATCGCGCAGCAGGAAGGCGGCACCGCGCACGGCCTCGCCGGTCACGACCGTCTGACGCGAGCCAGACGTGGTGCCGGAGTCGGGAGCGTTCTCGGTAGAGCACTCGCCGTTGGCAATGCAGCTCAGCGGCAGACCGCAGGCCTCGGCAACGTCCTGCAAAAAGACCGTGTTGCAGCCCTGGCCGATGTCGGACGTGGCAGCGTAGACCACGGCCACGCCGTCCTCGATGCGGATCTTGCAGCGGCCGGCATCGGGCAGGCCCACGCCCACGCCGGCATTCTTCATGGCGCAGGCGATACCGGCGTGTCCGGGATGCGCGTAGTAGGCATCCTTGACCTCGAGCAGCGTCTCCTTAAGCGCCGTGGAGCAATCGGCGATCTGGCCGTTGGGCAAAACCTCACCCGGCTCGATAGCGTTTCGGTAACGAATCTCCCACGGATCCAGGCCGACCTTCTCGGCCAGCAGGTCGATCAGGCTCTCGAGCGCAAACTCGGACTGGCAAACGCCAAAGCCGCGGTACGCACCGGCGGGCGGGTTGTTGGTGTAGTAGCCAAAGCCGCGAATGTCGGTGTTCTGGTACTTGTAGGGGCCGACGGCATGCGTACAGGCGCGCTCGAGCACCGGGCCGCACAGCGACGCATAGGCGCCGGTATCAAAGTTGATCTCGCAATCCAGGCCGGTAAAGTTGCCCTCGGCGTCGCAGCCCAGTGTAAAGGTGCCGTCCATGGCGTGACGCTTGGGATGGAAAGCGAGCGACTCGGCACGCGTGAGCTTACACTTCACAGGACGCTGGAACTTATATGCGGCGAGCGCGGCCAAGTGCTGGATGGACACGTCCTCCTTGCCGCCAAAGCCGCCACCCACGAGCATGGTCTCGACGACCACGCGCTCGGGCTCGCTATCCCAGCCAAACATGTGAGCGCACTCTTTGCGCGTGTCGTAGGCGCCCTGGTCGGTCGACTGCACCTTGACGCCGTTCTTGTACGGGAAGGCGACGGCGCACTCGGGCTCCAAGAAGGCGTGCTCGGTAAAGGGCGTGGTAAAGCGCTGCGTCACGGTGAATGCGCTCTCCGCTAGCGCCTTGGCGGCGTCGCCGCGCGTCACGTGACGGCTCTGGCACACGTTGTCCTTGAGCTCCACCGTGTTGCCGAAGGCAAAGAAGCTGTCGTGCAGGCGCGGGGCGTCAGCAGCCCTGGCCTCGACAATGTTACGCACGGGCTCCAGCGGCTCATAATCGATCTTTACGAGCTTCTTGGCCTTCTCGAGCGTCGCCTCGTCCTCGGCAACCACCAGCACGATGGCGTCACCCACGCAGCGGGTGATATCGCCCTGGGCGATCATGACGTCCCAGTCCTGGATAAGGTGGCCGACCTGGTTGACCGGCACGTCCTCGGCGCGCAGGATGCCCACCACACCGGGTAGGGCCTCGGCCTTGGAGGTATCGATGGAGAGCACGCGGGCACGCGGATACTTGGAGCGCACGGCGCTGGCGTAGGTCAGGCCCGGCTGGTCGATCTCGTCGATGTCGTCGGGGTACTTGCCCTCGCCGAGCACCTTCTTGCGCACGTCAATACGGAAGGCGCGCTTGCCCACGCCGTAGTCGTCGCCGCGCTCCAGGTCCTCGTCGATCTGCTTTTCGCCACGGAGCACCGCAGCTGCCAGCGAGATGCCCTCGATAATCTTCTTGTAGCCGGTGCAACGGCAGACATTGCCGCGGATGGCGTACTTGATCTGCTCCTCGGTGGGCTCGGGGTCCTCGGCGATGAGCGCTGCACCCGCCATGACCATGCCGGGGATGCAAAAGCCGCACTGCACGGCGCCCACGGCGCCAAAGGCGTACACGAAGGCCTCGCGCACGTCCTCGGGCAGGCCCTCGACGGTCACGATGTTGCGGCCGGCGGCAAGCGCGGTGGTCAGCACGCAGGCCTTGACGGCCGCACCGTCCACGTGGATGGTGCAGGTACCGCACGCGCCCTCGGAGCAGCCGTCCTTGGCGGAGTGAATGTGCAGGTCGTCGCGCAGGTAGCGCAGCAGCGGTTTGTTTTGGGTCGTCGTGCGCTCGACGCCGTTAACGGTAAAAGTGAATTCCTGTGCCATGGTGATTCCCTTCTACACGCCGGCGGCGATGCCGGTGCGGTCGTGGATGGCGCCATGCGGGCACACAACAGCGCACATGCCGCACGACAGGCAGTCCGCGCCGTCGATATGGGCGCAATTGTCCTCGATGCGGATAGCGCCGGCAGGGCACTTTTTAGCGCACATGCCGCAACCGATGCAGCTGGTGTCGCAGATCTTGCGCGCAATGGCGCCCTTATCGGTGTTGTTACAGCGCACCAGGATGTTCTGGTAGCCGGGAACGAAGGCAATCACGCGCTGCGGGCACGCCATGCCGCACAGGCCACAGCCCGTGCACTTGGAGCGGTCCACGCGGGCGACGCCGTCGACCAGCGCGATGGCACCGTGGGGGCAGGCCGTAACGCAGGCGCCACAGCCAATGCAGCCTTCGCTGCAGCGGGCGTCGCCGCCTGCGGAGGCGCAACCACTTCCGCAGGCAACGTAGGCCACGTGATGTTGAATGGATTTGGCCATAAGAGACTCGCCTATTTCTTAAGAAGGTACGAATAGTTGTCGCGCACGGCCCTGATGGTCAGGCGGACGGCCTCGGGCAGACCGGTGTTGACGGCATCGACCGAGACGGTGCGGACCGTGCCGGCGACGCGGACCTTAAAGTGGTCCTCGTCCACGGCCAGGAAGCCCTCGTTCTCGGAGTTCTCCATGTCCTCCTCGCTCCAGAACAGGGTGAGCTTGTCCTTGTAGGGACGGCCCTCCTGGTAGGGGCAGAACACGGCGCAGTTGCCGCACTCGTTGCACATGCCATCGACATGGACGACCTGGTGCTTGGCCAGGCCCGGCACCTTAATTGCCACGTTGGCGCGGTTGGGGCACACGTCGCAGCAGACCTCGCACACCGAGCCGCAGCCCAGGCAGCGAGTCTTGGTGCAGTTGCGCTTGTCGCGGCACAGCGACCCCTTGCGCTCGTAGCAGGTGTCCTCGCGGCCGGCCTGCTCGTTGCAGTCGGCGTACTTGTTAAAGTCCACGCCAGCAATGGCACGGGCGACTTCGGCGGCGTCGGCAATAGCCTCGACCACGGTAGCAGGACCGCGGCGGCAGTCGCCCGCAGCCCAGACGCCCTCGACGCCGGTGGAGGTAGCGGCAAGGCGGCCGCGACGGTCGTGCTCGACGCCCGCGGCATCGTACAGGCTGGCATCGATACCCTCGCCCACGGCGCAGATCACCGTGGTGGCGGGAAGCTCGACGGTCTCGCCCGTGGCGACAGGGCTGCGACGGCCGCTTGCATCCGGCTCGCCAAGCTCCATAACATCGCAGGTCAGCACGGCGCCGTTAAGTGCCTTGGGCGCCAGCAGCTCGCAGAACTCAACACCGTCGGCAAGAGCAAGATCGAGCTCTTCCTCGTCGGCGGGCATCTGCTTCTTGGTGCGGCGATACACCAGGCGCACGTTCTTCACACCAGCCAGGCGCTTGGCCACGCGGGCCGCATCCATGGCGGTGTTGCCGGCACCAATGACCACGACGTCCTCGCCCAGCTCGAGCTTCTCGCCCTTCTTGGCGGCCTCGAGGAACTCCAGCACGTCGAGCTCGGCACCCTCGCCCAGGCCGGCGGAACCGGGCATCCAGGCACCGGTGGCCACGACAACGTCGGTAAAGCCCTGAGCCTTGAGCTCGTCGATGGACTCCACGCGAGCATTGAGCTGCACCTTGGCGCCAAAGGCCAGGCAAAGCTCGGCGTCGTGGGAGATATCGTCGCTGGCGATACGGAACTCGGGGATGACGTGACGGACCACGCCGCCGAGCGAATCGCGGGCCTCAAAGATGGTGACAGGCACGCCGGCGCGCGTCAGGAAGAACGCCGTCGCCAGGCCGGCCGGGCCGCCGCCGATAACGGCAACGTTGCGCTCGCCGTCGTTGGCGATGGCCTGAGCGCGCAGCTTGGGCAGCACGGCGGTCATGGCCTCGCGGGCGGCCTTGAGCTTGCTGGCGCGGATCTGGGCGCCCTCGGGCTCGTAGAATGCACGCTCACAGGCACGACCGCAGGGATGCGGGCAGATGGTGCCGGTAATGAACGGCAGGGCGTTGCGCTCGATGATGATGTTGAGCGCATCCTCGTAGCGGCCCTCGTCAACAGCCGCCAGATAGGCGGGAATATCCTGCTGGATGGGGCAGCTCGTACGGCACGGCGTAGTAAAGCAGTCGGAAAGCGGGCTCTTGCCGGCGACCTTGCGGTCGGGCAGCGGGCGCAACGGCTTCTTGTAGAGCGGGTTGGTGAGCGAATCGGCCTGGATTGCGGTCACGGCGTCGAGAGAGACGCCCGCGAACGGCTTGCCGTCCAGGTCGGCAAACTCGCCGGCCATCTGGCTAAAGCGCTCGTAGCCACCGGGCTTGAGCACGTCGGTCGCCAGGGTGACGGGCCAAATGCCGGCATCGTACAGGGCGCGGATGTTGTAGGCCGTAGCACCGCCGGAGTAGCTGATGCGCAGCTTGCCATCGAACTGCTCGGTAATGCGGCGGGCGGCCTCGATGGTCAGCGAGAACAGCGAACGGCCCGACATGTACATCTCGGTGGAGGGCAGCTCGTTTCTCGTCACGTCGACGGGGAACGTGTTGGTCAGCTTGACGCCAAACTCCAGGCCGCGCTCGGCACACAGGGCAATCAGGCGCTCGAACATGGGCACGGCGTCGGCCCACTGCAGGTCCTCACGGAAGTGCGTGTCATCGAAGACGATGTAGTCAAAGCCCAGCTCGTTGAGGCGCTGGCGGGCAAACTCATAGCCCAGCAGCGTGGGGTTGCACTTGATGTAGGTGTTGAGGCCCTTCTCGGTGATCAGATAGGTCGCGATGCGCTCGATCTCGGCGGGCGGGCAGCCGTGCAGGGTGGACTCGGTGATGGAGTTGGAGACGCGTGCCGGAATGGACTCGACAAATGCGGCGTCGACGTGCTCAAACTTGTCCAGGTTAGCGAGCGCCCACGTGCGGCACTCATTCCAAACCTCGGAGCCGCTGGCGTCCTTCATGCCCTCGATGTAGGCGTCGACCTTGGGGCTCTTGATACCCTCCAGGTCATAGCCCACGGACATGTTAAAGACAAAGCCGTCCGGGCTACCCAGACCGTACTCGCGAGCGATCAGGTGGCAGGCAAACCATGCCTTCACGTACTCGGCAAAGGCCTGCGGAACCTCGAGCTCGGTCGACCACTCGCAGTTGTAGCACTCGTCCTGCGCCACGATACAGGGCTTGTTAACGCACTTGGAGAGCTCCTCGCCGTCCATAACCTGAACGGTCTTGAGCTCAAAGAAGCGGGAACCGGCCACGTAGGATGCCACGATGTTCTGGGCCAGCTGCGTATTGGGGCCGGCGGCCGGACCAAACGGAGTCTCGATGCGCTCGTCAAAAATGGGAAGCGCGCCCTCCTGGTTGGTCGTGACCATCTTGCGCACGCCAAAGACGGCGCCCTGGGTCTTGTGCTCCTCGATGATCCAGTTCATCAGCTGCGAAAACGGGATCGGCCTCATGATGTCGCTCATAATGAGCTCCTCTCTGTAACGCCCGGCGAGACCGCGCGACGGGCGCAAATACGGTGTAGCGCTAGCACAGCGCCGGCGACCCCGCGGAGGCCGCCTATGCACGCGCCGGATGCGGCGAAACATCCGACGCGCGCGAATCTCCAGTTGGATTAGTACACGCGATCGTTGAGCGTGCTCCAGAGCTTCTTGGACTCGGCCATGGTCCACGCGTTGATCTTGTCCTCATCAATGCCAACGAACTCGCGATCCTTGTACAGGACGCGGCCGTTGATGATAGTGGTGCGGCAGTTTTTGCCCATCATGCCAAAGAGCATGTGGCCGTCGATGTTCTCCTCGCTCAGCGGCGTAAAGGGCTTGTAGTCCATGACGATGACGTCGGCGGCAGCGCCGGGCTCAAGCACACCGAGCTTGCGATCGAAGTACTTGCTCGCCATCTTGGCGTTGTTCTCGAACAGCATCGTCATGGCCTCGCACCAGCCCACGTTGGGCATAGCGGCGTTGTGGCGCTGAATGATCAGGAAGACCTTGAGGCTCTCGAGCATATCGTGGGTGTAGGCGTCGGTGCCCATGCACACGGGGATGCCGCGGCGGAAGAACTCGAGCACGGGGGCGCAGCCCACGGCATTGCCCATATTGGATTCGGGGTTGTTAACCAGCCAGGTGCCGGACTCCTTGACGATATCCATCTCGGCAGGCGTCACGTGGATGCAGTGGCCGAGCATGGTGTCGGGACCGAGCAGGTTGTGCTGCAGCAGGCGCTCGACGGGGCTGATGCCACCGCGGTTGAGGCGGGAATCCCACACGTCATTCATGCCCTCGCACACGTGGATGTGGAAACCGGTCAGGCCGTTGTTGGCCTCGGCCATCTTATCCATGGTCTCGTCCGACAGCGTAAAGGTGGCGTGACCGCCAAACATGGCGGCAATCATGTGGTTGTCGTTATCGCGACGTTCCTTGGCGGCCCACTGGGCAAACTCGGCGTTCTCGGCAATAGCCTGGTCGCACTTTTCCTGGCCACGGCGGTCGGAGACCTCGTAGCACAGGCACGAACGCATGCCCAGCTCCTGAGCGGCGTCCTTAATGGTAAAGAGGCTGCCCGGAATCTCGCAGAAGCTCGCATGGTGATCGAAGATCGTGGTGACGCCGTCGCGGATGGAATCCAGAATCGTGGCATAGGCGCTGGCCTTGGTGCCGTCGAGCGTCAGGTTGTCGTCAATCTTCCACCACTGCTGCTCAAGATTCTCCAGGAAGTTGGTGGGGTTGCAGCCCTTAATGGCAAGGCCGCGGGCCAGACCCGAGTAGATGTGGGTGTGGCAGTTGATAAGTCCGGGCATGATGAGGTTGCCCTGGGCGTCGACGTACTCGGCATCCGGGTACTTGGCCTTGAGCTCGCGCTCGGGGCCCACTTCGACAATCGTATCTCCGTCAATGGCGACCGCACCGTTGGGAATGAACGGAGTCTGAGCGTTGCGGGTAAAGACGGAACCGTTAGCGACCAGAAGCATAAATGCTCCCTTCAACATCAGAGGCGGGGTTTGACACCTCTGACATGGCGGAAGTGCGAAGCGCCGGCCTACACCGGAAACGGGCCCTCTCCCGTCAACGCTTCACCAAAGGGACAAGCCCTTTGAAGTGCGGCTTGGCGCCGCATGGCGCCGGCGGACGAGGCGATGCGTCCGCCGGCGAATAGCACCGAATTGGCTACTTCTTGCTCTCGGGCAGGACCAGATTCACAGCGGCATCCTTGGCGGCATCGATGTGCTGAGCCACGACCGGCGTCTGCGGAAGGATCAGGTTGAGCACGATGGCCATGATGGCGGTGGGGGTCACGGCGTTGGAGCCGATGACGGTGGACACCCAGGTAGGCATACCCTCGCCGGCAAGGCAACCGCTGGCCATCCAGATACCCAGGCCAAAGACGACGGAGGTACCGACGATGGTGGTGGTGCGCTGCGTGAGGCCCTCGCGGGTGAACATGCGCACGCCGTTCATGGTGATGGTGCCAAAGACGCCGACGGTCGCGCCGCCGATGACGGGCTGCGGGATAGCGGAAAGGATGGCAGAGAGCTGCGGGAACAGACCGGCGATGGCAAAGACGGCCGCGATGATCACAAAGACCCACTTGTTGACGACCTTGTTGGAGCAGATGATGCCCACGTTCTGGCCAAGGGCGCTGGTGGGAAGACCGCCCAGCAGGCCGCCGACCATAGAGGTGAGGCCCTGGGACACAATAGCGCCGGAGAGCTCGCGCTCGGTGGGCATACGGTCGATGGAGCCCAGGCAGGCAGCGGAGACGTCGCCGATAACCTGGATGGCAACCATGGGGAACACGACGGCGAGGGTAATGCAGACCTCGGGATCAAACTCGAGCGCGTAGGGCATGAGCTTGGGAAGAGCGAAGACCTGAGCGGTGGCGACGCTGGAGAAGTCGATCATGCCAAAGGGGATGGAGACGATCATGCCAACGATCATGCCAAAGAACACGGAGCCCAGCTTGAGCGTGCCCTTGCCAAAGTTGGCGAGCGCAAAGACCACGGCGAAGGTGATAAGAGCGACGCACCAGGCCTGCGGGGTGCCCCACAGCGGCGTGCCCATGCCACCGGCCATGTACTTGACGGCCGTGGGATAGAGAGAGACGCCAATGGAGAAGATGACCGTACCGGTCACGACGGGCGGGAACAGCCACTTGATCTTGCTGTAGGCCAGACCAAAGAGGACCGCAACGGCGCCGCCGACGATCTCGCCGCCCAACAGCGCGCCAAAGCTAAAGCCCGAGGCGCCCATGGCCTGCAGGGCCGGCAGGAACGCGAACGAAACGCCCATGACGATGGGCAGGCCGCCGCCGATGCGACGGAAGGGAGCGAAGGCCTGAAGGGCCGTGTCGATTGCCGAAAGAATGAGCGCAACCTGAATGATGTCGGTGCTCTGCTGGCTATTAAAGCCGTAGACGCCGGCCATGATGACCGCCGGGGTAATAATGCCGGCAAACGATGCCAGTACGTGCTGAAGGGCACACGGGATCATTTCCTTAACGGGCGGCATGCCTTCGCGAGTGAACAGGGCTTCAGTGCCGTTCGTAACCGTCTCCTGGGTCATTTGACCACCAATCCTCGAAATAGTTGTTTTCGCATCTAACGCTCTATTGTGACGCAGTGCGGGGTTGAGGTTGTGCCTTCGTTGCATATCGTATTAAAGATGATTCTCATTCTCAATAATAATTTTTTGTTATCAGACTATTCTTCAGCTGAGATAACGCATTTCCGCAGGTCAGGAATGTGTCTGTTCAAAATAACATCTAACTTTTCTTTTGGTCGACCGTTTACCGCCAAATTTCTACCGTTCGTCTGTATTACGCAATGTACCTGCGGATATACGAGATGATGAGCAGCGTGTTACCATGATAAAAAATTGTTATGAACACTTCGATAGAACCCAAAGGAGTTGCCCGTGAACGAGACCGTACGTCGCTTTTTGCCGATGGTCGATTTCCTGGAGCAGGTACTCGGTAAGAACAGCGAGATCGTCCTGCACGATTTCTCGGATCCTGACCACGCCATCGTCGATATCCGCAACGGTATCGTGAGCGGCCGCAAGGTCGGCGGTCCCGCTACCGATCTGGCACTCAAGATCATGCACGACGCCAAGTATCGCGACCTGCCGTTTATTACGGGCTACGAGGGCCGCGGTGCCGGTGGCAAGACATTGGAGTCAGCGACGTACTTTATCCGCGAGAATAACGAGATCGTCGGCATGCTCTGCGTCAATACCGACCTCTCGACCGTGCGCTCCATCAACGCCATGGCTCAGCAGCTCATGGCGTGCTTCGACGCTGCCCCTAGACAGGCAGAGCCCGCGTCTATCGAGGTCGAAAGCCTTTCGGAGTCTACGCAGGAGCTCATCGACCGCAGCATTGCCGAGTTGCTGAGCGCGCGCGGGCTGGATGTAGCGTCGCTTGGTCAGAGCGACCGCGTGGACGTCATTCGCCACCTCAACGGCAACGGGGTGTTCATGCTCAAGGGCGCCGTGGCCTGCGCCGCCACCGCGCTGGGTATCTCGGAGCCCAGCGTCTACCGCTACCTGCAAAAAGTCCGCAAGGAAGGCTAAACGTTATCCCTTGGGGACGGAGGGAAACGGATCATTTTTGTCGCATCGCTTGACAAAAGACCCTGCAGCTCGTACTGCAGGGTCTTTTTACATGTCATGTTTAGTTGTTGCCAACGCCTTAGAGAGCGGCGACGACCTCGATCTCGACCAGACCGCCGGCCGGAAGGGCGGCAACCTGGAAAGCGCTGCGCGCGGGGAACGGAGCCTCGAACTTGGAAGCGTAGATCTCGTTCACGGCAGCGAAGTCGGCGATGTCGGCCAGGTAGACCGTGGTCTTGACGACATCGGCAAAGGTGGCACCGGCAGCGGTCAGCAGAGCCTCGACGTTAGCAAGGGACTGCTTAGCCTGGGCCTCGACGCCCTCGGGCATCTTGCCGGTTGCGGGGTCGATGCCCAGCTGGCCGGACAGGAACACCATGTTGCCGGTCTGGATGCCGGGGGAATACGGGCCGATGGCTGCGGGTGCGTTATCGGAAGACACGACGGTCTTGCTCATGTTTATCTCCTTACGATCAGTTGAGAAAGCGTGAGCGCGGCGTTCACACCGGGAGGCACAGTTCGGTCTGAACACCGCGCTTGATTTGGGATAGTACTCAAGGTTTCCGCGCGATGCAAGATTATTATCACGTTGCGAGAATATTTTATCGCCCAACGGTGCCTGTCGGCCGCTGAACGGCACGAACGGACGGTGAAGCTCAAAATGATCCGTTTTCCTCCGTCACCTATGGATCACCTGATCCGATGGGAACGAAGGGAAACGGATCATTTTTGCTGCAAGGGCTGCTGAAGACTTTATCCTGCTTGGGCCACAGGGCTCGTCTGCCGCAACAGCACCACTATACTTTTGAATATCTGAGCATTTTGAAAGGCAGGATATGACCGCAACCGCCAGTCGAACCACCAACCGCAGACCCGAGCTCTTGGCCCCCGCCGGAGGCCCGGAGCCCTTTGCCGCCGCACTCGCTGCCGGGGCAGACGCCATCTACTGCGGCATGGGAAGCTTCAACGCCCGCCGCAAGGCCACCAACTTTACCGACGAGGCCTTTGAGCAGGCCTGCCGTGCTGCACACCTGGCCGGGTCGCGCGTCTACGTCACGGTCAACATCGTCATCAAGCAGTCCGAGATGGGCGATGCGCTGCAACTCATCCATTGCTGCTCCACGCTGGGCGCCGACGCCTTCATCATACAGGACTGGGGTCTGTTCTTTGAGGTCAAGCGCACCATGCCCGGCATCGAGACGCACATCTCAACCCAGGCGAACATCCATGACGACCGCGGGACTATCTGGTGCCGCGAGCAGGGCGCCGACCGCGTAACCCTCTCGCGCGAGCTTTCCATCGACGAGATTGCCGCCATTCACGATGCCGCGCCCGATGTGGACCTTGAAGTCTTTAGCCACGGTGCCATCTGCTTTTGCTACTCGGGCCTGTGCCTGCTCTCGAGCTTTGCCATGGCGGGCCGCTCGGCCAACCGCGGCATGTGCGCTCAGCCCTGTCGCCTGCCTTACGAGCTGATCGACGAGAACGGCCGCGCGCTCTCCCCTGCCGGTCGCGAGCGCGCTCTATGCCCGCGTGACACCAACACCTCACAGCTTGTTCGCCGTCTGTATGATGCCGGCGCCGCATCGCTCAAGCTCGAGGGCCGCATGAAGGCGCCCGATTACGTGTACTCCATCGTTGATGTGTATCGTCACGAAATTGATGACATGCTGGCAGGGGTCGCCGTTGCCAAGGACGAGGAAGCCGCTCGCCAGCGCCAGCTCAAGCGCTGCTTCAACCGCGACTTTACGCACGCCTATCAGGACGGCACCTCGGGCGACGAGATGATGAGCTATGAGCGTTCCAACAACCGCGGCCAGATCGTTGGCACGGTGCTGGGCAGCCGCCCGGCCAACCGCGACGTGCGCGGGCTCAAACCCGACGACCGCCGTCGCCGCGCCGCCATCGCCCGCATTGAGCTGTTTGAGCCCGTGGGCAAGGGCGACCTGCTGGAACTTCGCCACGACAATGAGTTCGACCAATTCCTGACCACCATTGCCGCCGATGATGCCGCCGCGGGCGACATCATCGAATGTCGCGTTCCCCGCAGTATGCCCGAGGGCTGCCGCGTCCGCGTGATTCGCAGCCAGCGTGCCATCGACGCCGCCGGCGCCGCGCTCAAGCGCGATGTGCTGCGCCGCCGAGCTGTTGATGTGTCCGTCGTGGCGCGCCTGGGCGAGCCGTTTACTGTCACACTCACCTGCTGCGACGACCCCGCGCTTACCGCCACCGCCACCGGCTTTACCGTCGAGGCCGCCAAGACCCGCGCCGTCGAGGCGGCAGACCTGGTTGAGCATGTGGGCCGCATGGGCTCTTCGCCCTTTGAGGCAGCGAGCTTTGACATTTCGCTCGACGCCGGCTGCGGTATGGGCTTCTCCGCCGTGCACAAGGTGCGCGCCGCCGCCTGTAAGGCGCTGGAAGAGGCCATTCTGGCACCGTACGAGGAACGCGCGAAAACGCTCGAGCTGCCGGTGCTCGACAAATGTACTCGTCCCATGCCCGAGCACTACCGCGACGAGCCGCAGATCTGCGCCACCGTCACCTCGCTCGAGGCCGCCGAGGCAGCCCGCGCGGAGGGTGCAACGCGCATCTATATGACCACCGACGCACTCGATGCGGCCAAGCTCTCCCCCGCCGATACGTTTGAGCAGGACATCGTACCCGTGCTCGATGAGGTCTGCCGCGCCGTTGACCACGTCCGCGTTGACCCATGGGTTGTTGCCGGCGCCACGGTCGCTATTGGCAACATCTCTGAGCTTGCCCTGGCCGCCCAGGTTGGCGCCACGGCCGAGATTCGCTCTTGCCTGCCGGTGCACAACACGCCCTGCATGGAGGCGCTTGCCGAGCGCGGAGCCGGTGCGTTTTGGCTCTCGCCCGAGATCACGCTCGACGAGATTGTCTCGCTCGGCGCCGCCGCGCCCGCTGCTCTGGGCATCACCGTCTTTGGCCGCCCGCGCGTCATGACAAGCGAGCATTGCATTCTGCAGGTTGCCAACGGCTGCATCCACGATTGTGCCAACTGCCGCCTGCGTGCCTGCAAGCTCTCGCTCAAGAATATCGACGGAAAGGTCATGCCCGTCCGCACCGACATCCACGGCCGCTCTCGCCTGTACGATGCCTACCCCATCGACCTCACGCCGCAGGTTCCTCAGCTGCTCGACGCCGGTGTGCGTCGCCTCATGGTGGACGGAACGCTGCTCGAGACGGATGAGGTGGGCCGTGCCGTCGCCCGCGTCCGTCGTGCCGTCGAAGCAGCGCAGGCCGGCCGCAAGCCCGCCGCCCGCCTACGCGGGGCGACCTCAGGCTGCATGTTTGTGGGAATCAGCTAACCGAAAGGCTTACACGTGAACGAAGAACCTCAAGTCCTCTACTGCGACGCCTGGCTCATGGCCATCGACAAGCCCGCCGGCATGATCGTCCACGGCGACGGCACCGGCGAGCGCACGCTCACCGACTACGCCAGCGACCTGCTGCTGGCGATGGGCGACGGCTTTGCCGCGACCGACATGCAACCGCTCAATCGCCTGGACCGCAACACCACCGGCGTGGTGCTGTTCTCGCTCGACAAGCAGACGCAGCCCGCCTTTGACCAGATGGTCATCGACCACGCTTTCGAAAAGCACTATCTGGCGCTCGCCGAGGGCAAAATCGACTGGAACGAGAAGCTCATCGACAAGCCCATCGCCCGCGACCGCCACGACAGCCGCAAGATGCGCGTCGGCGCCAGCGGCAAGCCGTCTCAAACGCGCGTGAAGGTGCTCAAGCGCCTTAAGAGCCGTCGAGGCCTGCCCACGCGTTCGTATATCGATGTTGAGCTGCTCACCGGTCGCAAACACCAGATCCGTGTGCACCTGGCCAGCGAGCGTCACCCCCTGGTTGGCGACGACCTGTACGGCACGCCGCGTCCTTGCGGCCTCATGCTCCATGCCCATAGCGTGTCCTTTACGCATCCCGTAACCGGCGAGCACATCCACATCGAAGCCCCCTGCCCCTGGGAGCCCTAAACCACCACAATGGGGACAGGCACCTTTGTGGTGGTTTTGCCCAATGGCTCAGCCGCGGTCCCAAAACGTCTCGATCTGTAACAGTTAGAATCCATTTTCCGGTCTATCCGTTACAGATCGAGACATTCGAATCCCCCTCAAGGGAAAATCTCAATCTGTAACAATAACTCGTCAAAATCGGTCCCAGATGTTACAGATTTAGACTAAACCGGCAGACAACGAAAGCGGCAACGCCCGTGATGGACGTTGCCGCTTTTCTATTGAGAAAACTAATCGGTTTTCGTTGCTAACCACCACAATGGGGACAGGCACCTTTGTGGTGGTTTTGGCCTTGTCCCATCGCTAGACCGTGATGACGTTGTCCATCGACTGGTACTTGGCGGGCACCTCGCCCGTAGTGATGATCGTTGCGTCGCGGAAGTCCGCAAACTTGACGGGCGCCACCATGCCAAATTTGCTGGCGTCCGAGATTACGAAGCGTTTGGCGGTATGGCGCATCGAGATACGCTTGACCTGTGCTTCCTCGATATCCGGTGTGGTGAGACCTTGCTCGGCGGCGATGCCATTGGAACCCCAAAAGCCGCAGTTGAAGTTATAGCGGTCCAGAGTTGCCAAGGCATCGGGACCGACGAGCGCCTCGGTCTCGGGCTTGAGCTCGCCGCCCAGCACAACGGTGCGCATGCCGCGCAAGGCGAGGTGCTGAGCGTGAAGCACGGAATCAGTCACATAGGTGACGCCCTCAAGGCGCGGAAGATGCTCGATGAGCTTGAGCGTCGTCGATCCCGAATCGATATACACAAAGCTATCGGGCTCCACCAGGGCCGCGGCACGAGCACAGATGCGCTCCTTGTCATCGTTATGGAGATCACTGCGTTCGCTGATCGTCAAGTCGCGCGTCACGTGCGCGCGCTCCAGACTCGTCGCACCTCCGTGCACCTTGGCGATACGGTGCGCGCGGTCGAGCGTTTGCAAGTCACGGCGAATGGTGGACGGTGTCACGCCCAGGGCCTCGGCAAGTTCCGGCACGGTAACCGAGCCGGCCTGCTGCACCATCGACACGATCGTATTGAGCCTATCTTCCGCAAGCATCGCTTACTCCTCCTCGGGGTAGACGACTCCCCAGTCGACGCGGAGCTTGGTCATGAGCTCCATCACATCAGAAGCATAATCCAGAAGCTCACGCTTGGAATCGTCGCCGGCGACGGCCTGCTCGAGGTCAGCCATCTCGTAGCACAGGGCATAAGCCTCGGTGCCCGCGGCGACCTCCTCGCGATGACCGTCCGCGGTCCACACGATCGTCGCGTGATCGGCGCGCGGATACTCGTTGACCTCGATATAGCAATTGTCAAAGCTGATAACCGAGCGCTTTGGCTGCTTGGAGTGGAGCGTAAGGCTCACGACGCCCAGCTGCTGCTCGGCATTGCGGCAGACGATGCCGCCTGCAACGTCCACGCCGGCCTCGCAGGTGTTACCCAGGGACACGACCTCGACGGG
>USBA01000021.1 GCA_900552735.1 uncultured Collinsella sp.
CCCCCCCCCACCCCCGCCCCGCCCCCCCGCCCCGGGGTCTCTGGCTTACATGAAAACGGGGCGCCGCGGAACCAACCCGCGGCGCCCCTTTGCGGTGGCGTGTCGCCTAAGCTTTACAGCTCGTAGAGCGTGGTGAACTTGTCCTGCAGGTAGCTGCAGTAGTAGCGGGCATCGAACGCCATGCCGCAGGCGCCCTTGATGAGTTCCGGTGCGTCCTTGGCGCGTCCCCACTGCCAAATGTGCTCGCCCAGCCAGGCGCGGACGGGTGTCAGGTCGCCGCTCGCACAGGCGTCGGTAAGGTCGACACCGTCGCGGCACATGGCCGGCACAAACATGGCATCGTAGGCACTGCCCAGCGCATACGTGGGGAAGTAGCCAAACGAGCCGCCGCTCCAGTGCGTATCCTGTAGGCAGCCGTGCGTGTCGTCGGGAACGGGAATGCCCAGGTACTCATCCATAAAGCGGTTCCAAAGCGCGGGGATGTCCTTGGCCGTGGCCTCGCCGGCAAACAGCATGCGCTCGATCTCGTAGCGCACCATAACGTGCAGCGGATAGGTGAGCTCGTCGGCCTCGGTGCGGATCAGCGAAGGCTGCGCAATGTTCACGGCGTGGTAGAGCGCGTCTTCGTCCACGTTGCCGTAGACCTCGGGCGCATGGCGGCGCAGTACCTCGAGCAGCGGTCCCATAAAGGCACGGCTGCGGCCCACGGTGTTCTCAAAGAAGCGGCTCTGGCTCTCGTGGATGCCCATGGAGGTGCCGCCCTCCAGGCAGGTGCGCGCATAGGCGGGATTGACGCCCAGCTCGTACATGGTGTGCCCCGCCTCGTGGATGATGCTGTAGACGTTGGAGATGCAATCGTCCTCGTAGATGTGTGTCGCGATGCGCGCGTCACCCACGGCAAAGCCCTCGCTAAACGGGTGCTCGGTAAAGGCAAGCGTGGTGTCGTCCAGGTTCAGGCCGACGAGCTTCATCAGGTCGAAGCTCATGGCGCGCTGGGCGGCCTCGGGCACGCGGGCGTGCAAAAAGTCGGCATCGGGCTGCTGGCCGCGCTCGCCGATGGCGTGAACGAGCGGCACGACCGTGGCATTGACCTCATCGCAAAACGCGTCGAAGCTCTTGGCGGAAAGGCCGCGCTCGTACTGGTCGAGCCAAACATCGTAGGGGTCGCGCTTGGGATCCATGAGCTCTGCCTGATGCTTAAGTTGGGCGACGATTCTATCCACATAGGGCTCAAAGCTCGCCCAGTCGTTGGCCGTCTTGGCTTTGTGCCACACGGCGTCGGCCTCGCAGGTGAGCCTGGTCCAGGCCTCGGCCTCCTCGGTAGGAATAACGCTTGCCTCGCGCTGGTCGCGGCCGAGCACGCGGATCTCGTCGAGCAGCTGCGGGTCGTCTACGTGTCCGCCTGCAACCGTCTCGCGCGCTAACGAGCGTACGAGCTCAACGGACTTCTCGCTGGTCAGTAGCTTGTGATGTTCGCCGGCAAGCGTGCCCATGGCGTCGGCACGGGCGGCAGCGCCGTTGGCAGGAGCAATCGTCGCTCCATCGAACTCGGCAATCTTGAGCAGGTACTCGCGAGTCCACAGCTTGCCCTCGAGTTTGCGGAACTTTTTGACGGCCTTGTCGACTTTAGCAGCCTTGACACCCTTGGCAGCCTTTGCCACGGCGGCCTTGGCCTTCTTATCGAGTTTCTTTCCCATACCGCATCCTTAATCTCGCAGGCCGAGCGCCGCAGACGGGTGCACGGCCAGTTTGCACAGCTACCTGCCTTGTACCCAGCGCGAACAAAACGGAACGCGGCGATGCGCTCGCGAAATGTGTTATCCTATAGCCCAATGCGTTGACGGAGAGGGTTTTGCCCGCCGTGTCGCCGGCAAGAGAGGGAAGGTCATGGGCTGCAAGCCTTCCTGCGGTGGCAAGGGCCAAGCGTTCACTCCCGAGCAGCGACCTCAACGGGCGCGCGGCCGGTGGCAGCGAAGCTCCAGTAGGGAAGCCGTGAGCCTCGCGACAAGGGGCGCAGAGTGGGCACGGCGGGCCAGACATCCGCCGGGTCAAACAAGGTGGTACCGCGGAATTCAACCGTCCTTGGGCAAGGTAAATGCCCGAGGACGGTTTTTTTGTTACCGAACCGGGCCGCGTTTTCGCAACGTCAGACGGCGGCAGCCGCCTCGGCAAGCGGGGAACGCGAGAGACGAAAGGGAAGACATGAGTCTGATTGATGATCTGGTCAAACTCGAGGAAGAGGCCAAGGAGCTCGTCACTAGCGCCGACGACGCCGCCAAGCTCGAGGCTGCGCGCGTTGAGCTGCTCGGTCGCAAAGGCCGTATCACCGGCCTGATGCGCATGATGGGCAAACTCGCCCCCGAGGATCGTCCCATGATGGGCAAGCGCGCCAACGAGATGCGCCAGCTGATCGAGGGCATGCTCGACGAGCGCACCACCGAGATGAAGGCCGCCGCCCTCAAGCACGCACTCGAGCACGAGGCCGTCGACATCACGCTGCCGGGCATCCGTCCGCAGATCGGTCACCAGCACCTGATCAAGCAGATCATCGAGGAGGCCGAGGACATCTTCTGCGGCATCGGCTACACCGTCGAGTCCGGCCCCATGGTCGATACTTCCTACTACAACTTCACTGCGCTCAACGCCCCCATGGATCACCCGAGCCGCTCGGCACGCGATACCTTCTACGTGGTCGATAACAACCCCGGCAGCGTCGCGCACCCCGAGGCTCACGCCCATGGCGAGTCCGACGTGCTGCTGCGCACCCAGACCTCGGGCGTACAGATCCACACCATGGAGTCGCAGAAGCCGCCCATCTACATGATCTGCCCGGGCACCGTCTACCGTCCCGATACGGCCGACGCCTGCCACCTGCCGCAGTTCAACCAGATCGAGGGCCTGGTCGTCGACGAGGGTATCACCTTTGGCGACCTGAAGGGCACGCTCGACTACTTTGTTAAGTGCATGTTTGGCGAGGACCGCAAGACGCGCTACCGTCCGCACTTCTTCCCCTTCACCGAGCCTAGCTGCGAGGTGGACGTGAGCTGCCACGTCTGCGGCGGCAAGGGCTGCAACTTCTGCAAGCACAGCGGCTGGATCGAGATCCTGGGCTGCGGCATGGTCGACCCCAACGTCCTGATCAACTGCGGCATCGACCCCGAGAAGTACACCGGCTTCGCCTTTGGTATTGGCGCCGAGCGCGTCGCGGCACTGCGCTACGACCTGCCCGACCTGCGAACGTTGATGACTGGTGACATGAGGTTCTTGAACCAGTTCTAGAACGCTTTCTTCTTAGTTGCAGTTTCCGGCTCAAAGCCGCATTTATGAAAGGAGACCAGTTAGATGCGCGTTTCTTACGACTGGCTCAAGACCATGATCGATATTCCGGAGGATCCCAAGACCCTTTCGGACGAATATATCCGTACCGGCACCGAGGTCGAGGCGATCGACACCGTGGGCGAGTCCTTCGACCACGTGGTGACCGCCAAGGTGCTCACCAAGATCCCGCACCCCGATAGCGACCACATGTATGTGTGCTCGGTCGACGTGGGCGACAAGAATCTCGACGCCGACGGCAACCCCGCCCCGCTGCAGATCGTTTGCGGCGCGCAGAACTTTGAGGCTGGCGACCACATCGTCACGGCAATGATCGGCGCTGTGCTTCCCGGTGACGTCAAGATCAAGAAGAGCAAGCTTCGCGGCGTCGTGTCCATGGGCATGAACTGCTCTGCGCGCGAGCTCGGCCTGGGTGGCGATCACTCCGGCATCATGATCCTGCCCGAGGATACGCCTTGTGGCATGCCGTTTGCCGAGTACGTGGGCTCGAGCGACACCGTGCTCGACTGTGAGATCACGCCCAACCGTCCCGACTGCCTGTCCATGATCGGCATGGCCCGCGAGACCGGCGCCATCTTCGATCGCGATTTCCACGTTGAGCTGCCCGCCATCAAGGTCGAGACCGGCCGCGCGACCGACGACGAGCTTTCGGTCGAGATTGCCGACGAGGGCCTGTGCGACCGCTACGTCGCCCGCATCGTGCGCAACGTGAAGGTCGGCCCCTCGCCCGACTGGATGGTCAAGCGCCTCAACGCCCTGGGCGTGCGCCCGCACAACAACATCGTTGACATCACCAACTACGTGATGATGCTCACCGGTCAGCCGCTGCACGCCTTTGACCTGGACACCTTTGCCGAGCGCGATGGCCATCGCCGCGTGGTGGTTCGCGCCGCCCAGCAGGATGAGAAGTTCACGACCCTCGACGGCGAGGAGCGCGTGCTCGACGCCGGCATGGGCCTCATCACCGACGGCGAGCGTCCCGTGGCGCTGGCCGGCGTTATGGGCGGCATGGATTCTGAGATCGAGGACGACACCGTCGACGTGATGGTCGAGAGCGCCTGCTTCAACGCCGGTCGCACCTCGCACACCAGCCGCGACCTGTCGCTGATCTCCGATGCCTCCATTCGCTTTGAGCGTCAGGTCGATGAGACCGGTTGCATGGATGTCGCCAACGTTACCTGCGCGCTGATTGAGGAGATCGCCGGCGGCGAGGTCGCTCCCGGCTACGTTGATGTGTTCCCCGCGCCCAAGACCATCGATAGCATCAAGCTGCGCTTGGCCCGCGTGCACGCCATCTGCGGCGCCGACATCGAGCCCGACTTTATCGAGCGCTCGCTCACCCGCCTGGGTTGCACCGTCGAGCGTGACGGCGAGGACTTTATGGTGACCCCGCCGAGCTTCCGCCCCGACCTGCCGCGCGAGATCGACCTGATCGAGGAGATCTTGCGCCTGTGGGGCATGGGCCGCGTGACGGCGACCATTCCGGCTGCCAAGAACCACATCGGCGGTCTGACGCGCGAGCAGAAGCTTACCCGCAAGGTCGGCGAGATCCTGCGCGCCTGCGGCCTCAACGAGACCACGACCTTTGGCTTTGCCGCCCCGGGCGACCTGGAGAAGATCGGCATGTCCACCGAAGGCCGCGGCTGCCCCGTGGTGCTCATGAACCCGTTGGTCGCCGAGCAGACCGAGATGCGCCGCTCGTTGCTGCCGGGTCTGCTGCAGTCTGTGGCCTACAACGAGGCCCACGGCACGCCCAACGTGCATCTGTACGAGGTCGGCAGCCTGTTCCACGGTCGCGAGAACGCCAGCCTGCCCAAGGAGACCAAGTCCGTGGCGGGCGTGCTCTCGGGCCAGTGGAGCGAGCAGTCTTGGAACATGAAGTACCGTAAGCTGCGCTTCTTCGTTGGCAAGGGCATCGTTGAGGAGCTGCTTGCCCAGCTGCGCATCGAGAAGGTTCGCTTCCGTCCCGTCGAGGGCGAGAGCTATGCCTTCCTGCAGCCGGGTCGTGCTGCCGAGGTACTCTCGGGCGGTACCGTGCTGGGCTGGGTTGGCGAGATCCACCCCGAGGCGCGCGAGGCCATGGGCATCGATGAGGTCGTCGTTGCCTTTGAGCTTGACCTGGACAAGCTGGTCAAGGGCGCCCGCAACCAGGAGAACTACCGTGAGTTCTCGCAGTACCCGGCCGTTGAGCACGACCTTGCTATCGTGGTCGACAACACTGTGACCTGCGAGGATCTTGAGCGTCGTATTACGAGTGCCGGCGGCAAACTGCTCGAGGGCGTGCGCCTGTTCGACGTCTACCGCGATCCCATCCGCATCGGAGCAGGCAAAAAGTCCATGGCCTTTGCGCTTACGTATCGCTCCGACGACCACACCCTCACCAGCGAAGAGGTCGAAAAAGCGCACCAGAAGATCGTCACCAAGGTGTGCAAGGGCGTAAACGGCGAGGTCCGCGGCTAGGTCCTGCACTGGGTATGGGCCAGCGGTGGCTGCCGCCGAGCTCTACGTGACTGCCATGCTCGGTATAAAGCACTGCTGAGCCTGCATATATGACACGCGCATTACATAACGGCGTGCTGCTTTGTCGGCAGTGCGCCGTTTTGCTATGATAGCCCGCGGCGTGTTACGAATTTGACAATACGTAACACTGGCAAGGTGATTTAAGCGGCGTTGCAATTCCGTGCGCCGACAACCGGGAGGCGTACATGCACATTCCAGATAATTATCTGTCCCCGCAGACCGATGCCGTCATGGCGGTGGCAATGGTGCCCGTTTGGGTCCACTGCATCAAGAAGGTGCGCGCCACGCTCGATCGCGAGCACATGGCTTTCCTGGGCATCTGCGCCGCATTTTCCTTCTTGCTCATGATGTTCAACGTGCCGTTGCCCGGCGGTACCACTGGTCACGCCGTTGGTGGTGCGCTCATCGCACTGCTGCTGGGTCCCGAGGCCGCGGCTATCGCTGTCTCGGTCGCGCTGGCGCTGCAGGCGCTGCTGTTTGGCGACGGCGGCGTTCTGTCGTTTGGCGCCAACTGCTTTAACATGGCCTTTGTGCTGCCGTTTGCCGCTGCTATCGTGTTCCGTGCGCTCAACAGCCGTCTGCACGACAAGAGCTGGGGCACCTCGGTTTCTGCCATCGTGAGCGGTTGGGTCGGCCTGTGCCTGGCGGCCCTGTGCGCGGCAATCGAGTTTGGTATTCAGCCGATGCTCTTTACCAACGCTTCGGGCGCGCCGCTGTACTGCCCCTTCCCGCTGTCCGTGGCTATTCCGGCCATGTTGATCCCGCATATGCTGGTTGCCGGCGTGATCGAGGGCGTGGCGACGGCCGCCATCTACGGTTTCATTAAGAAGACGGCGCCGAGCATTATCGTCGGGCCCGAGGCCGTCGATGGCCAGCTTGCCGCCGATGGTACCGCCAAGAAGACTTCCCTGATTCCCACGCTCATTCTGGTCGCCGTGCTCGTGGTGGCCACGCCGCTGGGCCTGCTGGCCACCGGAGACGCCTGGGGCGAGTGGGACGCCGAGGGCGCCGCGACTGCCGTTCAGGAGGCTGGCGACGACAGCCTGCAGGCTTCGGTCGGCCTCGATACTCCGACCTTTGCCGACGCGCTGCCCACGGGTGATTACCTGCAGGCCTATTCCGAGGAACAGGGCCTTGGCTTTGCCGGCCAGGCTGCCATGTATATCCTTTCCGGTGTGATTGGCGTGGCGGTGCTCACCATCGCATTCCGCCTGATCTCGCTGACGGTTAAGGAAAGCTGAGCGCATGCAAATGGTCGAGCTGCCTAGCTGGCTTGCGGCCGAGGAGCGATACGAGCCCGCGGGGACTCGGCATCGTGTGATGCAAAAGAATGTCCTGCACCTGGCGAGCCTGCTTGAGCGGGTTCGCCTGGGTGGAGGTGCGCACGAGGGCGGGTCGATGGTCGACCGCGCCCTTTCTTGCGTTTCGGCTCCGGTGCGTCTGGTGGGGATGTTCGTTTGCGTCCTGTGCGTGTGTCTGACGCAAAGCCCGCTGTACCTCATGTTGATGGCGGCTATCGTGTTGGTGCTCGTTGCCGTACGCCCCGTACGCGGGCTGCGGGCAACCTTTGTGCCGGCGCTCGGCGTCACGGGGCTTGCGGTGGTTCTGGCACTGCCTGCCCTGCTGCTGGGCGCGTCTGCCACGGGCGCCATGCTCAAGATCGCGCTCAAGACGTTTATTAATGTGTCGCTGGTGCTGGGTGTTTCGTGGACGCTCACCTGGAGCCGCATGTCGGCGGCGCTCAAAATGCTGCACCTGCCCGACGAGGTTATCTTTACGTTTGATATGGCACTCAAGCATATCGAGGTGCTGGGACGCACGGCGCACGATCTGTGCGAATCGGTCATGCTGCGCAGTGTCGGTTCCGCGCCTGCGGGTTTTTCGCGCACCGATTCGCTGGCGGGTATCATGGGCATGACCTTTATCAAGGCGATGGAATGCAGCCGCGCGATGGACGAGGCTATGCTTTGCCGCGGCTTTGCCGGTGCGTATCCGGCGCCCGCGCGCGCCGGGTTTGGCTGGCGCGATGTGGTTTACGCGGCCGTTGTGGCGTTGCTCGCCGTGTTGTGTGCGGTGTTGTAGCGCGGACGGTCGAACCGTCGGTGTAAGTAGGGAAGGGCGACGTTTTGGCAAACGATACGAATAACGCGATGGGTGCGAGCGGTGCTGCCGGCGCCGAGGTCACGCCGCTCATCGAGTTTCGCGACGTGGTGTTTTCCTATGCGGGCCATACGGTTGTCGATGGTGTGTCACTGCAGGTCGATCGTGGTGAACTCGTTGCCCTGCTCGGTCCCAACGGCTGCGGCAAGACCACGATCATGCGGCTCATCAATGGTCTTGAGCTCGCGGACGCAGGGGTATACCTGTTTGACGGACATGTGATCGATGCGACGTTTCTAAAGGATTCCGCGGCCGCTCAGCGTTTTCATCAGCGCGTGGGCTTTGTGTTCCAGAGTGCCGACGCCCAGCTGTTTTGCGCTACGGTGGGCGAGGAAGTTGCTTTTGGCCCGGCTCAAATGGGGCTGCCGGCAGACGAGCTCGAGCGTCGCGTCCGCGATGCCATGGAGCTGTTCCAGGTTGCCGATCTGGTCGATGCCTCGCCCTATCAGCTTTCGGGCGGGCAAAAGAAGCGCGTGGCGCTGGCTGCCGTCGTGTCGATGAACCCCGATATCCTGGTGCTCGACGAGCCTACCAACGGACTTGACGAGGACTCGTGCGACATCGTGGTCAACTTTCTACTGGCCTATGTTGCTGCCGGCAAGACGGTCTTGATGAGCACACACCATCAGGATTTGGTGCGGCGCCTGGGTGCCCGCGCCATCTATATCGATCGATATCACCATGTGGTTGAGGCGCCGGTGTCGTCGTATGGAACCGAGAGCGGCGCTGCGGAATAGTTGCTGCGTAGAGCGTGCGTAGCCGCCCGCGCGGCTTTGCCGTGATGGTATAGTTATCCAGGTTTTTATGGGGGTGGCTATGCCAAGCTGGAACATTCATATTGCTCAGACGGAGCGTTTGCTGGAGCGCACCGGTGCGCTTGCCAAGAGCGTGCGCGACCGCAATGCCTTTTTGTTTGGCTGTGTGGTTCCGGATATCTTCGTGGGCTATATGGTCCCTGGCATCGCCGATCCCATCCCGTATCGCATTACGCACTTTGCCAAGCCTGAGCCCATCCCTAAGCCGCGTGAGCATGAGTTCTGGGATACCTATGTGGCGCCGTTGCTCAAAGGCGCACCCGCGGGCGAACCTGCTGAGGCCACCTCGATTGTCGAGGAACGCGAGCGACTCAATCGGGTGCATTATCCCCAACGTTACAAGGACGCCGAGCCGGTTGCCGGCCCCGGCGCCTGTGAGTTTTCGCTTGCGTCCGAAGATGTGGCGCAGTCGCTGCTCGATCTGACGCTGGGCGTTTGGTCTCACCTTGTGGCCGATACCGTGTGGAACACCCGCGTGAACCAGTACCTGGAGGCGCACGGCGGCAAGCCGTGCGAGGAATTCCGCATTAAAAAGCAAGGCGACTTTGACTGGTTTGGCAAGACGCTCGGCATTGTTTCGATTCCGCGCGCGACCGATCGCCTCTATACTGCGGCGACGCGTTTTGGTCAGTATCCCATCCATAAGGAGTATGTGCTCAAGACCATCGGCGTTATGCACGAGATTGTACGCGAAAACCCCGGCGAGCCCGATCATCCGCCGTATCGCCTGCTAACTGAGGAGTTTTTCGATGCAACGTTTACCGAGGTCGTCGAGCTAACCGAGGCGGGTTTTGCCGCCCGTGTCGAATCGCCCGATGTGTCTGCGCTGCCCCTGATTGCTAGCTGCTAGCTGGCCGGCCTGGCAGTGAATAGCTCAACCCAATCGACAAGTAGCTCTTGCCGCAGGGCATCTTCGGTGGTGCGTTCCTGATCGGTCTTTGGGGTGTAGGGAAGTCCAGCCTTTTTATGGATGAGCTCGGCTATGTGGTTGAAGCTCTTCTTCTCCTTGATCTGGTCATAGGTAATTTGGATGACGTCGTAGCCCATGCTTGTGAGTGCGGTGGCGCGCTCGGCATCGGAGAGGCTCGCGGCTTCGCTGTCGTGGGCGGAGCGGCCTTGGCATTCAAGGATGACGCCCATGCTGTCGGTGGCGCTTTCGATGAGGATATCGGCGTAGCAGCAGGTTTTGTCATGCAGCGAACGCGCGGCTTCGCTGAGCGGGATGCGCGCGTTATTGGTGATGTCGATGCCCAGACCGCCCTCATCGCGGGGGAGCGAGATGAGAATTGACGTCTGGACTTCAAAGGGCGAGGCGGTCTGTCCTGTCATGCGTTCGGCGGCCCAGCGGAGCTGCTTAACGCCGCGCAGGCCTGCGGCCTGCTTGGCGAACGCGGCGATATCCGCTGCGGCAAGAAGCGGCGTGCGCTTCCACAAGTTGGTGTCATTGCCCTTGGTGTCGTTAACTCGCTCCCAGCCGCAGCTGGGCGGAATGAGCTTAAGCGAAATAGCTTCATCGAGTTGTTGTTGCGTTCGCTCGCAGGGCTTAAATACTGCAAAGGAGCCGCACATCTCGTAGCAGGCCACGAGTAACTGGCTGCGTGAGACCTGCGTGGCAAGGCTGAGCAGCGTGAACTCCGGGGACGTGACATCAAATCCATGCTCAGTCTGCCTAAACGACCCAGGAGGCGGCTCTTGGGTCAGGAGGTGCGATTTAAACAGGCTTCGCGACCCGGATTGTGCCCGAGTGAATACAAGCCTGTGAAGCGGTGCGTGAAGCAGGTCTTTTACAACCGAATGACTTCCGAGGCCGCAACATCTGCGATCCATACTGCCAAGGCTAATGGCGGGGTAAAGGCCTAATACCTGTGGCGGGATACGGTGATAGTAAAAAGCGGATTGACCGCATAGCGTCAGGTCCATGACGTCCTCCTGGTCGAAATATGCTTTTGGACCGTGCGATGCCAGTGTCAATTCGGAAGTATGCGGCAAAATCTAAACCCTGTGAGCAGACCTGGCTTTTGAGGCTAGTTTATCAGGCATTTTGCTGCGAAAAAACGAGGTGTGCTCGGTGGTCTCAGAATTTGCCGCATACTTCCGAAAGCCAGGTCGATCTGGCTCTTGCTAAAACGATTTATCAGCGTCGGTTAAGGTGTGGGTTTGCCACCGGGCGAACACTTTTAGCGCTTGGGACTTTATTTTATGGGCCTCGAAGGGTGGATTTCGTACTTTTGGTAAAGAAATGAGTGCGTGTTTTGCTGTGCGCCGGCATTGGCACAGAAAAAGGGCCCGGAAGGCTTTGCCTTCCGGGCCCTTTGCAATGCAAGCGTGCTTGCAAGTGCGATTTAGCGCACCTGAGCGACGTAAGCGACGTTGGTCGAGGAGACCTTGTCCTCGAGCTGGACGCTCATGCGGGGATCGCCGGCGGTAGCGACGGTCAGGTCGCCGGTCTTGACGTAGCCGAGCTCCTTAGCGGTCTCAATCGCCTTGACGATCGTGCCGTTGACGGTGCCCTGGGTAATCTCGGCCTGGTGCGGGATAACGCCCCAGTACATGATCATCTGCTGGACGGCCCACTCGTGGCGGGAGAACGCGCAGATCGGCATGTTGGGACGGAAGTGCGAAATCAGGCGAGCGGTACGACCGGTGGTCGTCGGCACGGTGATGCACTTGGCGCCAACGGTGGTAGCCATGTTCACAGCGGACATACCCACAACGTTGTTGACAACACGGGTGCCGTGAGCATCGGCCGGAACCTCGAGCGGAGCGTGAGCCGGGAGGTACTTCTCGGTCTCGAGAGCAATGCTGGCCTGCATCTTGACGGCCTCGACCGGGTACTTACCGGCAGCGGACTCGCCGGACAGCATGACGGCGTCGGTGCCGTCGTAGATGGCGTTAGCAACGTCGGCAACCTCGGCGCGCGTCGGGCGCGGGTTCTGCTGCATGGAGTCGAGCATCTGCGTAGCGGTGATGACGGGCTTGTAGGCCGCGTTGCACTTGGCGATGATCTCCTTCTGGATGTGCGGAACGAGCTCGGGCTTGATCTCGATGCCCAGGTCGCCACGGGCGACCATGATGCCGTCGGAAGCCTCGAGGATCTCGTCGAAGTTCTCGACGCCCAGGGCGCACTCGATCTTCGGGAAGATCGTGACGTGCTCGCCACCGTTCTCGCGGCAAAGCTTGCGGATGCCGCGGACGGACTCGCCGTCACGGATGAAGGAAGCGGCGATGTAGTCGATGTTCTCGGTCAGGCCAAAGAGGATGTCCTGACGATCGCGCTCGGTGATGGCGGGCAGCGAGATGTTGACGTTGGGCATGTTGACGCCCTTGCGCTCGCCGATCAGGCCGTCGTTCTTGACGACGCAGGTCATGTCCTGGCCGTCGACGGACTCGACCTCGAGGGCAACCAGGCCGTCATCGATCAGGATAAGGGAGCCCTTCTCGACCTCGGAGGGCAGAGCCAGGTAGTCGAGGGAAATGTGCTCAGAGGTGCCGTGGAAATCCTCGGACGTGGGCTGAGCGGTGACGACGATCTTATCGCCGGTCTTGACGGCAACCTTCTTGCCGTCGACCAAAAGGCCGGTGCGAACCTCGGGGCCCTTGGTGTCGAGCAGGATGCCGACGGGCAGACCGAGCTCCTTGGAAATACGACGGACGCGCTCGATGCGACCGTGGTGCTCGTCGTAGGATCCGTGCGAGAAGTTAAAACGGGCGACGTTCATGCCCGCCTTGATCATCTCGCGGATGGTCTCGTCGCTATCGCAGGCGGGACCCATGGTGCATACAATCTTAGTGCGCTTGTACATTCAGACCTCCATCTGACATCGTCTTGCGCTGATAGATAAACCATAAGAAATAAAACTGAGTTGATTATAACGAAATGGCGACCGAATACCCCAAAAAATCGACCGTATGCCGAATTAGAAGTTCATTTTTTGCGGAAAAACGGTATATGCAAAAACTTTACCAACCGTTCTAACCGCTGCTATCTGGGCGATATTTCAATTTGATGATGCGCCGAAGAAAAAACGTTTTATCAATGTTGAGCATCACACCGTCTGCACCGTTGCGCTCGGACCGTGTTTCCAGATGGAATGTTTTGGCTAGACGCGCCGCTTTGGGGTACCATAGCTCCACTATCAACTGCCGCTCAGCACGGCAGCCTTGATGAGCCCTTGCCCTTCTCCTGGGAATTATGATCGGGCATCAATCTGCTGAGTGGCCCGAATCCCAGGAGGGGACTCTATATGCAAAAGGAATACCTGTCCGCCGCGGCGGAGGTGCTCAGCGACCAGGGTGTCGATGAGAACCTCGGCCTGAGCGACGACGAGGCGTCGTCGCGCCTCGCTAAGACAGGCCCTAACAAGCTCGAGGAAGCCGAGAAGACGCCGCTGTGGAAGCGTTTCTTTGAGCAGATGGCCGATCCCATGGTCATCATGCTGATCGTTGCCGCCGTCATCAGTGCGCTCACGGGCATGGTCAAGGGCGAGCCCGACTTTGCCGATGTCGTCATCATCATGTTCGTCGTTATCGTCAACTCGGTGCTGGGCGTGGTTCAGGAGGCCAAGAGCGAAGAAGCCCTCGAGGCCCTGCAGGAGATGAGCGCGGCGCAGTCCAAGGTACTGCGCGACGGCAAGCTCGTGCACCTGCCGAGCGCCGAGCTCGTGCCCGGTGACGTGATCATGCTCGAGGCGGGCGACTCCGTTCCGGCCGACTGCCGCGTGCTCGAGAGTGCCACGATGAAGATCGAAGAGGCTGCACTCACCGGCGAGTCCGTGCCCGTAGAGAAGCACGCCAACGTGATCGAGCTTGCCGCGGGCACCGATGACGTGCCGCTCGGCGACCGCAAGAACATGTGCTACATGGGCTCTACCGTGGTGTACGGCCGCGGCCGCGCCGTCGTGGTCGGTACCGGCATGGATACCGAGATGGGCAAGATCGCCGGCGCCCTGGCCGAGGCCAAGGAAGAGCTTACGCCGCTGCAGGTGAAGCTTGCCGAGCTCAGCCGCATCCTTACCATCATGGTGATCGTCATCTGCGTCGTCATCTTTGGCGTCGACATCATCCGTCACGGCGTGGGCAACGTCCTCACCGACCCGACTGCCCTGCTCGACACCTTTATGGTCGCCGTCTCGCTTGCCGTCGCCGCCATCCCCGAGGGCCTGGTCGCCGTCGTGACCATCGTGCTGTCGCTTGGCGTGACCAAGATGGCCAAGCGCCAGGCGATTATCCGCAAGCTTTCTGCCGTCGAGACCCTCGGCTGCACGCAGACCATCTGCTCCGACAAGACCGGCACCCTTACCCAGAACAAGATGACCGTCGTCAAGCACGAGCTCGCTGCGCCTAAGGAGAAGTTCCTGGCAGGTATGGCCCTTTGCTCCGATGCCCAGTGGGACGAGGAGCTGGGCGAGGCCGTGGGCGAGCCGACTGAGTGTGCGCTCGTCAACGACGCCGGCAAGGCTGGTCTCACCGGCCTGACTGCCGAGCACCCGCGCGTGGGCGAGGCCCCGTTCGACTCGGGCCGCAAGATGATGTCCGTGGTCGTCGAGACCCTGGATGGCGAGTACGAGCAGTACACCAAGGGCGCGCCCGACGTGGTGATCGGCCTGTGCACCCATATCTACGAGGGCGAAAAGGTCGTCCCGCTGACCGAGGAGCGTCGCGCCGAGCTCGTGGCCGCCAACAAGGCCATGGCCGACGAGGCCCTGCGCGTGTTGGCGCTGGCAAGCCGCACCTACACCGAGGTCCCGAGCGACTGCAGCCCCGCTGCGCTCGAGCATGACCTGGTCTTCTGCGGCCTGTCCGGCATGATTGACCCTGTCCGCCCCGAGGTCGCCGACGCCATCCGCGAGGCCCATGACGCCGGTATCCGCACCGTCATGATCACGGGCGACCACATCGACACCGCCGTGGCCATCGCCAAGCAGCTGGGAATCGTCACCGATCGCAGCCATGCCATCACCGGTGCCGACCTCGATCGCATGAGCGACGAGGAGCTCGACGCGCACATCGAGGACTACGGCGTGTACGCTCGCGTCCAGCCCGAGCACAAGACCCGCATCGTCGAGGCCTGGAAGTCGCGCGACCAGATCGTGGCCATGACGGGCGACGGCGTCAACGACGCCCCGTCCATCAAGCGCGCCGACATCGGCGTGGGCATGGGCATCACCGGTACCGACGTCACCAAGAACGTTGCCGACATGGTGCTTGCCGACGACAACTTCGCCACCATCATCGGTGCTTGCGAAGAGGGCCGTCGCATCTACGACAACATCCGCAAGGTCATCCAGTTCCTGCTTTCGGCCAACCTTGCCGAGGTCTTCTCGGTGTTTATCGCCACGCTCATCGGCTTTACCATCTTCCAGCCGGTGCAGCTGCTGTGGGTGAACCTGGTCACCGACTGCTTCCCCGCGCTCGCGCTGGGCATGGAGGATGCCGAGGGTGACATCATGAAGCGCAAGCCGCGCAACGCCAAGGACGGCGTCTTTGCCGGCAATATGGGCCTGGACTGTGTGGTTCAGGGCCTGATCATCACCGCGCTGGTGCTGGCGAGCTTCTTTGTGGGCGTGTACTTTGACATGGGCTACATCCACATCGCCGATATGATCGCCGGCAATGCCGACGAGGAAGGCGTGATGATGGCGTTCATCACGCTCAACATGGTCGAGATCTTCCACTGCTTCAATATGCGCAGCCGTCGTGCGTCGCTGTTTAGCATGAAGAAGCAGAACAAGTGGCTGTGGGCATCTGCCGCGCTGGCGCTGGTACTGACGGTTATCGTGACCGTTCAGCCGACGCTTGCCGAGATGTTCTTTGGCCCCGTGACGCTTGAGCTCAAGGGCGTTATCGCCGCCCTGGGCCTTGCCTTCCTGATCATTCCGTTGATGGAGATCTACAAGGCGATCATGCGCGCAGTGGAGAAAGAGTAACGTACCTGTCCGGGCCCGACCGCCTGCGGGGTTTCCACGGGCACGTCCTCGCCGCTTTGCGGCTGCGGGATGTGCCCTTAGGAAACCCCTCCCGGCGGGCGGGCCCTGCGGTATCCTTGCTGGCTTTTCTCCTGCGCGGATGATAAAGGGCTGAGGGAAAGTATGTGAGCTGGTCGGGCTTTGCCCGGCCAGCTCTTTTTGATTTAAAATACCCGCTCAGTTGTGATTTGTGGTGCTGGGAGGCGCTTGTGGGCAAGGCGAAGGCTAAGGCGAAGAAAAAGACGACGGGGGCGCGGGCTAAGCGCGATCGTCGTCGGAAGCTTGCGACCGAAGCTCCCGCGTCTGCCGAGGAGCTGCTGGCAAGCGTGCCGGGACTCGATGCGCTGCAGGATGTTCCGGCGTTCGACGATCTGCCGGTCGATGATGCTCAGCGGGCTGCCTTCGATGATTTTTGTGCTCGGGCCGAGGAGCCCGAGCAGATGCAGCTTGGTGCCGTGG
>USBA01000022.1 GCA_900552735.1 uncultured Collinsella sp.
GGCTTCTCTCCGGAACATTCCGCAGAACGCAAAGAGACTCCGCAGCGCGAAGCGCGATGCGGAGCCTCTTTGCATGTCCGAGGACGTTCCGGAGAGAAGCCCCGTCACGCCCCCGGATTCCCGGTGGGAGTTCTAGACCTTGTCGGCCTTAGTACATACCGCCGCCCTGCTGACCAGCGGTGGCAGCAGCGATAGCGTCCTCAAGCTGAGTGTTCTTGGGCACATCGGAGACGGTGGCCTCGGTGATGAGGATCAGGCTGGCGACAGAAGCAGCGTTCTGCAGGGTGACGCGGCTGACCTTGACGGGGTCGAGGACGCCCATCTCGATCATGTCGCCCCACTCGCCGTTGGCAGAGTTGAGACCCTGGCCGGCGGGCAGCTCGGCAACCTTGTCGACCACGACAGCGCCCTCAAAGCCAGCGTTCTTGGCGATGGTAGCGACCGGAGCGGTCAGAGCCTTCTTGACGATGTCGACGCCGATCTTCTCCTCGGGGTCGTCAATCTCGACAGCATCGAGCGCAGGAGCAGCGTCCATGAAGGCGACGCCGCCACCGGCGACGATGCCCTCCTCGACAGCAGCACGGGTTGCCTGCAGGGCGTCCTCGACGCGGTGCTTGATTTCCTTGAGCTCGGACTCGGTAGCAGCGCCGACCTTGATGACGGCAACGCCGCCGGAGAGCTTGGCCAGGCGCTCCTGGAGCTTCTCGCGGTCGAAGTCAGAGGTGGTGTTCTCCATCTCACCCTTGATCTGAGCGATACGAGCGTCGATGGCCTCCTTGGAGCCAGCGCCGCCGACGACGACGGTGTTGTCCTTGGAGATGGTGACGGACTTAGCGGTACCGAGCATATCGGCGGTAATGTCAGCGACCTTCACGCCCAGCTCGTCCAGAGCAGCCTGACCACCGGTGAGGACGGCGATGTCCTCGAGGATGCGCTTGCGGCGATCGCCGTAGCCCGGAGCCTTGACGGCGCAGACGTTGAGGGCGCCACGGATCTTGTTGAGGACGAGGGTCGGCAGAGCCTCGCCATCGATGTCCTCAGCGATGATGAGCAGGCCACGGCCAGCGCGCTGGACAGCCTCGAGAACAGGCATGATGTCCTGGACGCTGGAGATCTTCTGGTCGGTGATGAGGATGTACGGATCCTTCATCACGGCCTCCATGCGATCGTTGTCCGTGACGAAGTAAGCGGAGACGTAGCCCTTGTCGAACTGCATGCCCTCGACGGTGTCGATGGTGATGTCGAACGTCTGGGAATCCTCGACGGTAATGACGCCGTCCTTGCCCACGACCTCCATGGCCTCGGCGATCTTCTCGCCGACCTCGGGGTCACCGGCGGAGATGGTACCGACGGAAGCGATCTGCTCCTTGGTCTCGACCGGCTTGGCCTGCTTCTTCATCTCGGCGACGGCGGCGTTGACGGCCTTGTCGATGCCGCGACGGATGGCCAGCGGGTTGGCGCCAGCGGCGACGTTGCGCAGGCCGTCGTTGACGATGGCCTGGGCGAGCAGGGTCGCGGTGGTGGTGCCGTCACCCACAGTGTCGTTGGTCTTGGTAGCGACCTCCTTCACCAGCTGGGCGCCCATGTTCTCGATGTTGTCCTCGAGCTCGATCTCCTTAGCGACGGAAACGCCGTCGTTGGTGATGGTCGGGGCACCGAACGTGCGCTGCAGCGCAACGTAGCGACCCTTGGGGCCCATGGTGACGGTAACGGCGTCGGCCAGGGTGTTGACGCCCTTGGCGAGCTTAGCGCGGGCATCGGTGTTGAACGTAATGTTCTTTGCCATAGTGGGTAATCCTCCAAAAGAAATGTGACTCGCGTCGCCGCTTCCGAGTCCTATGCGACGGCGCGCTCAAAGACGAATCAGAGAGTCTGACGAGACTAGGCCTCAACGACGGCGTAGATGTCGTCGGCACGCATCAGCAGATACTTCTCGCCGTCGACCTTGACCTCGTTGCCACCGAACTTACCGTAGATGACAACGTCGCCGACCTGAACGTCCATGGGGATGTGCTCACCCTTGTCGTTGACCTTGCCGGCGCCAACGGCAACGATGGTGCCGCGCTGCGGCTTCTCCTGAGCGTTGCTGGCGATATACAGACCAGAAGCGGTCTTCTGCTCGGCCTCGTCGGGCTTGACCAGAACACGATCTGCAAGCGGCTTCAAAGACGACATGCTTGTCTCCTCCTTTTTGGGCCGCGTGGTTATGCCACGCGAATTAACCCTTTTTTGTTTGCGTACGCGTTGAATGGTACCCACGAATGGCGGGTTATACAACACAGAGTCAAAAAATCTTATTTTTTGGCACTTAGATTTTCTGAATGCCGGGGGATAACTTAGCAGTGGCTCCCGTGTGGCTCCGGAGGGGCGGGGCATAAGGTTTCCTGCTCGGGCAGTCCTGCTCGCACGAAGGCCACATTAAGTGGCCTTCGGCTCGTGCGGAACTCGCGATAAACCTTATGCCCCGCCCCTCCGGAGCCACACGGGAGCCAGGTTAACTAATTCGGGCCCGGCATTCAGAAAAGTCAGTGCAGCAAAATGGCGATGCGGATAGCGACATGTGCATGGTTTTCGCTGCGCGCACGGGTCCCCTGGGGAGCACCGTGCATTTTTGGGAGTATTCAGCAGACTAGGACGGCTGCATACGCGCCGGACACACCATATTGGTCCCAAGGACGCCTTCGGCCGGCGATTTTGGTCGGCAGGCAAACCCCGTCAGGACAGAAAGGCATGCCTCGCGCCGCACCGGAGCACAAAATGACGTCAATCTCTGCAACGTTACTCAGCCGCAGCGGCACAGGCAGAGCTCGCGGTGCTGAATACTCCGTTTTTTGCACGGCGCGGACGGGGGTACATCAGGATCCGGAAGAACATCCCAGTCTTTTTATGCAATTCGTAATGGAAAGTACGCAAAACACCTAGAGATAGCATTGCTGCTGTCCAAATAGGGCGCGGGGCAGCAGCGCCTCCGCCCCGCGCGCCCAAATCAAGCAGGGCGGGGACGCTCCTAACGAACCCCCCCCCATTTGCAAACAAACGCGGCTCGAGCGCCATCCCAAAATAAGCTGCCCGAGCCGCGTTTAACGGTAAGACATGAATACTTAGCGCTCGTAGATCAGGTTGCCGGCTAGGTAGGTGGCTTGGACTTTGGTGGCTTGGAGTTCTTGGGGGTCGATGGTGAGTGGGTTTTGGTCCAGGACTACCAGGTCGGCGTATTTGCCGGGTTCTAGGCTGCCGAGGTTTTGCTCGTCGCCCGCTGCATAGGCGCTGCCCAGGGTGTAGTTGCGCAGAGCCGTTGCTGCATCGATGCGCTCGCTCGGCAACCAGCCGCCCTCGGGCCAGTGGCTTTTGGGGTCCTGGCGCGTGATAGCCGTGTAGAGCACGTTCATGCTGGTAACGGGCGTGATAGGGCTGTCGGTACCGAAGGCTTGGCGAATGCCGCGCTGCTTATAGGTTGCGAACGGCCACATGATGCGGCTGCGCTCCAGGCCCAGATCGCGCTCCGGTCCACCCGGATCGAGCGTAATATGGCAGGGCTGGCTCGAGGCGACCACGTTGAGCTTGCGCAGGCGGTCGATGTCCTCGGGCAGAAGGTTCTCTAGGTGCTCGAGCGTGTTATGGCCGTGCTGGGGCAGGCCGTACAGGTCGGCCGCTTCCTCGAAGATATCCAGCGCGGCATGAATCGCACCGTCACCAATAACGTGGATGCGTACGGTATGACCGCGCTCCGCGGCCGCCAGAACCAGTTTGCGCATGCGCTCAGCCGGGACCGTCAGACGGCCCCGGTCGCCCGGGAAGCGCGGATTGGTATAGGGCTCGGTGAGATATGCCGTGTGTTCGCTCGACACGCCATCGAAGAACTGCTTAAAACCTGGCGCCGAAAGCAGCGCGTTGTTCGCGTAACGTACCTGGAGCTCTTCTAGACGCGACTGGTCATCCAGCAGCGTGGGGAACAGATGGGCACGAATGCCCAGCTTGCCGGTCGTCTGCAGCTTGTCGTAGACATCGTCGCGGATAAAATCACAGCCCAGCATGGGCATGAGCGACATATCGCAGATCGAGGTGATACCCTGCTCGGCCATACGCCTCATTTGATCGGCGTAAGCGCTTGCAATGCGATCCTCCCCCAGCCACTCAAGGCAGCGCGGTAGCAGCTGCATGGCAGCCGCCTCGTGAGCAATGCCCGCGAGCTCGCCGCTTGCGTCCTTGTCGTAGCTGCCGCCCGCCGGCGGCTCGCTGTCGCGCGTGACGCCGAGCGCCTCGAGTGCGCGGCTGTTGAGCCACAGCGTGTGGCCGTCGCCCGAATACATAACGCAGGGACGATCGGGGAATGCCGCATCGAGCGACGCCTTGGTAGGATGCTCGGGCGGGTCCCAACGGTAGTCGCGCCAGCCCTGCGTCACAACCCAAGCGTCGTCGGGCAGGTCCTGGGAAAACTCGAGCGCGTGCTGTACCAGCGCCGCCTCGGACGTGCCCATATCCATGAGCATGTACGGCGAGGAACCGACCGAGGTATGGAAGAAGTGCAGATGAGCGTCATGGAAACCGGGGCAGACAAACTGCTCGCCGTAGTCGAGAACCGGCGTGGCGGCGGGAGCGGCGGCGATCACGTCATCGGGCTTGCCGACTGCGACGATACGGTCACCTGCGATGGCAATCGCCAGCTCACGAGCAGTATCGATGCCGTCTTGCGCGGTAAAGACGTTCTTGGAGCGGATAATCCGATCGATATGTTGCATGGGCATCCCCATCTCTGGCAGGAAATTCAACACCCCCGAGTGTACTCCCCCGTCTCGGTTACAAAATGCCAAGCGGCAAACGGCAGCTTTGCCAGCCCTAGCGGCAGGTGGCATACTGGAGAGAGCCTGTACGATTTTGCGATCAACCCAGCAAGGAGCAAATCGATCATGACGAAGACCAAGGCACAGCAGATTATGGCGGCGACCGAGGCTCGCGCGGCAGACGACGTCACCGCGGCCATCCGAGATATCGCCGCCGAGTTTGAGCCCTATATCATCAAGCAGCGCCGGCACTTCCATAAGCATCCGGAGCTGAGCCTCGCCGAAGAGCGCACAACCTCCGACATCGCCAACCAGCTCGACGCCATGAATATCCCCTATGAGCGCCCCCTTAAGACGGGCCTGGTGGCGACCCTCCGCGGCACCGCACCCGACGCCTACCGCGAGGACGGCACGCCGCGCCGCCGCATCCTGCTGCGCGCGGATATTGACGCCCTGCCCGTCACCGAGCAGACCGGCGAGGAATTCGCCAGCGTCAACGAGGGCTGCATGCACGCCTGCGGCCACGACTGCCACATCGCCATGATGCTCGGCACGCTGCAAATCCTGCGCCATATGACCGACGACATCCACGGCGAAGTCCGCATCGTCTTCCAGCCCAGCGAGGAAAACGGTCAGGGCGCCAAACTCATGATCGGCACGGGCGTGCTCGACGGCGTCGATGGCGCTTACGCCGCGCACATCTGGAGCGAGGTCGACGCCGGCACCGTAAGCTGCGAGCCCGGCCCGCGCATGGCCAATACCGACTGGTTCCGCATCGATGTCCGCGGCACCTCGTGCCACGGCGCCATGCCCCAGCGCGGCCACGACGCCGTCATGGTTGCCGCCGAGATCGTCAATGCCCTGCAGACCATCGTCTCGCGCGAAATCAGCCCCTACGAGCCGGCCGTCATCACCGTCGGCGAGCTGCATGGCGGCACCGCGCGCAACGTTATCGCCGGCACGGCCTACCTCGCCGGCACGGTGCGCACCTACGGCGATTCGACCCACGAGGAAATGCCGGAGCTTATGCGCCGCATCGTGGAGCATACTGCGGTCGCCTTGGGCGCCGAGGCAGAGCTCACCGACTACACCATCGCCAACTACAAGGTCGAAAACGACGCGGGCTCGAGCGAGCGCTGCCGTCAGGCTGTAATTAAGTGTCTGGGCCCCGCCGGCCAAGGCCATTATCGTGGCACGCTTTCGGGCGAGGATTTTTCGGAGTACCTGCGCCGCGTACCGGGCGTGCTCGCCTTTGTAGGTACGCGCAACCCCAAGATTGGCGCCACGTACGCCCAACATTCCTGCTTTTACAAGATCGACGAGAGCGTGCTGGCCAAGGGCTCCATGGTGGCAGCCCAGTATGCTATCGACTTTTTGGCCGAGCCCACGCAAGAGGAGCTCGACGGCCCCGCGATTACCGCGGTCGCCGAAACCAACCCCGACTTGGCCGCCAAGCTGCGCTCTGCCAAGGCCACGGCCGCTGAGGCGCGCGACGCCATGCACGATGCTCGCACCGCCCGCCATGCTGCAATCAAGGGCATCCACGATGCGCGGGCTGCCGCTCGCCACGAGGAAAAGCGCGACGAGTAGCCGTCACGCCCATCCATAACAGCCTGGCTAAAGCAAAGCGGGGGCGGACGTTATCTCAACGTTCGCCCCCGCTTATGTGTCGACCGTTTTTCTAGCGCGTCCTCCGTCACGCCAGGTAAGAGCGAAGGATGGTGAGCCAGCGTGGGGGTTCGAGGTGGATGATATCGTCGGGAACTCCGGCGGGCGCATAGCCGCCAAAGAGCAGACCGGCATCTGCCGGATTGATGAGGCGCACGATCCATACGACGACGACCAGCACGCACAACACGGTGACCGCAATGTCGATACCACGCTTTAGCTTGCTCGATGCCACCTCCTCGCGCACGAACGCGAGCACAAACGCAATCGGCACCACCCAAAACAGCGGATGGTAGGCAAAGGCAGCCGCATAATCGAGGCGCAGCGCCGCCAGCCACGCCCTCGTCATGCCGCATCCCGGACAAGGAATGCCCGTCATCAATCGAAAAATGCAGCCAATGTCGAGCAGGTAGAGCGCGAGCCAGGCGACAAAGAGCGCGCCGGTGCAAAAAAGGGCGCGGCGAAGGAGCTCTGCCGTGCCCCTATGTCCCTGGGAGCTGTTCACGCCGCCCTTATTGTTAGGCACGAGCGCCAAGGCGAGTGTTGTAAGCCGTTGCCATGGCATTGGTATTATTGATGACGATGTTCATAGCGAAGATGGGACCAAGGCCGCACAGGAGCGCGCCGAAGATCTGCCACAGAAGAACGGTGGTGCCGTTTTCCTGGAACACCAGGCCGTAGCGAGGAGCGTTGGCCTGCAGGCGGTTGCCAATCTTGTAATACCAGTAGTACGCGTAGAAGCCGCAGGTCACAAACGATAGAAGGATGAATTCCGCCAGACCCGGCGTGTAATCGCCGTCATCCTGACACAACGTGTTGACGTCGCGTGCCAAGCAATACAGGAAGTAGAACGAATAGATACCGCAGGTCACAAGAGAGAGCAGCAGCCAGCCGATCAGGCTGCGGTCAGCCTTAATGGGGCCATAGCCCATCGGAGCGGATGCGGACTGTTGGGCGTATTGACCGGTGTACTGCTGCTGAGGCTGGGGCGCGGGCTGAATAGCCTGGGCCGGAGCGGGCTGGGGCTGCGGGGCCGCAGCGGCAGAAGCGGCACCAACGGCGGATCCGCAAACAGGGCAGAATTTGGCATCATCCGAAATGGGAGAACCACAAGTGGGACAGAACATGAGCCTCTCCTTTTCCTAAGGCGTCGCACGCCTTCAAACCTTACACGTCTACGTTCTCAACAATAGCCGCGACGTTGTTGCGCAACATTGACCAATTTCCGAGAAATTTTGCTGCAACCGTTTTCCCAGGCATTTTCTTGCTTTCGCAGTAGAAAAAGGCACCCCGGGCTCAGTTGCCCAGGGCGCCTCGACCGGCTATTCGGTTTGATTGTTTTCGGCAGCAGGATTATCGCCCGGCTCATCCGCCGGCGTGGCAACGGCATCCCAATCGGGCTCCGCAGGCGTCGCCTCGGACGCCGGTGCGGGGACAGGAGCAGGTGCCGGGGCAGGGGCAGGCGCGGGTGCCGGGGCAGGTGCAGGCGCGGGTGCCGGGGCAGGCGCAGCACCAGTGGCTGCCGTGGGATTGAATCCCGCAGGAGCAGGCTTCTTCTCACCCGGGAGCACAAAAGTCAAAACGTCGTCCTTGTCCTCATCGGCCCATTCGCTTGCATAACGTGCAGCCCAATAGCCAACGGCACGGTGCTTGAGCATCTTGCCAAAGACCGTAAGGAACACCGTGACGAATGCAATCAGCACCAGGAACAATACGAGCGTGACACCACCGGCGGTAACAATCGCCTCGATACCCGTGGGGCGATAGTAATAGCCGTACGCGCCAATTCCGGCGATGGCACCAAAGACAGCTGTCAAGATCCACGTAATGGCGTTGGAAACCAGGCCCGTCAAAAACTCGGGAAGGAACGAAGCGCAGAACAGCTTGGTCTTTTTGTTCTTAAAGGCCGCCCAGACCTTATCGAGCGAAAACGCGCTCTCGACGCGGCCGGTCACCGCAAAGTGCATCACGGCGATGTCGGCGAACATGGTAAAGAAGACGCCCAGGACCGCCGCGGCAATCATAGCCAGAACAAACAGGCCCAGCGAACCGATCAGCGCGGCCTCGAGCGCATAAGAGCCGTAATATGAATACGAACCCGCGGCACCAATTACCACGCTCTCCACCAGCGAAAGCGCCACACCGATAACGGGAATGGCAGCGATAACCTTGAGCACGCCCGAGATAACACCCGAAAAGACGCCCAGACCAAACGACGTGGAGCGCATCAGCGGACGATCCATGCCGTCATCGACCTTAAGCGACAGGTCGCGGCCCCATTCGATGCCAAAGCCAGAACCGCATGCGCTTGCCACACAGGCAGCCAAAAAGCCGATGGCAGCCGCGATACCGCCAATAACGGGAATAAACAGCACGAGTACCGACACAACACAAATCAGCGCCGGTAAAAAGGCAATCTGGCACACGCGCTGCAGCACGCCCGGAGTCTTGGTCATATCCTCAAACGCCTGAGCCACACAGCCCTTGGACGCATTCGCCACGGGCGGTTGCGGAACAAACTGCTGGGGCTGACCCTGAGGAGCAGAGGCTGCGGCACCGGCATTGGGGGCACCACACGCGCCGCAGAACTTGTCGTTATCGCCCATGGGGGCACCACACTGCGAACAGAACATCGAGATCATCCCTTCGTATCTTGAGCGAATCATCTGGATCGCAAACGATGTCTTTGGCATCATTATCACCCAATGTGGGGACAAATACTCCAACATGACGCATTTGCAATGCGCAGGGCGCTATTCGATTGTTTGATGAGCTCGACCGCGTTAGTTCGTTCCGCGGAAACCCTTGCCGACGATCTCGGAGCTGTCGACAATCGTGATAAAGGCACCCGGATCGATCTCGCGCGCGTAGCGACGCAGTTGCACGGCCTCGCGACGACTCAGCACGCTCATAATCACCGTCACGCACTTGCCCGAGAAAGCACCGTAGCCGCGGCTGATGGTCGCCGTGCGGTTGAGATGCTTGACGATAAACTCCTCGACCTTAAGGGGCTCGGAACAAATGACCGTGCAGACTTTGCGCAGATGAATGCTCTCAATGGCTTTGTCGACCACAAGCGTCTTGGCAAACAGGCCGAGCACGCAGTACAGACCGACACGCGGGCCATACAAAAAGGCCGCGATGGTCACGATGCCGATATCGACCAGCAGCAGGGCGCGGCCAATCTCGAGCGTCGTGCGGCGCTTGAGGATCATGGCAAGAATGTCCGTGCCGCCCGTCGAGGCGCCAATATCAAAGACGATGGCGCTGCCGAGCGCCGGCAGTATCACGGCAAAGCACAGGTCGAGCCACATATCGCCCGTCATCGAGACATCAGTCGGGATAAAGAGTTCAAAAAGCGAAACATAGGCGGACAGCGCAAACGAGGCGAAGACGCTCCACAGGATTGCCTTGCGCTCCAAAAAGATAAAGCCCAAAACGACGAGAACCGCGTTAATAATCCACATAAAGACGCCGACGGGCAGGGTCGGGAACAGCGTGGACAGAATGACCGACACGCCCGAGGTGCCGCCAAAAGCAAAGTGATTAGGGGTTTTAAACGCAACGATGGCGAAGGCCGTAAGAATCAGGCCCATATTGAGCTCGGCAAAAAAGCGCGGAAAGCCCGGCTCCTGGCTGCGCTTTTGACCGGCACGCTCGCCGCGCTCGATATCGGTGCGATCAACCACGCGCTCCATCGGCACCACGGGAGGACGATGCATCTCCTCGGCAGCACGCGATGCCGCCTCTGCCGCGGCGGCCTCAATCGCCCATGCCTTGCTTTCTGTTTCGTGCTCGTCGGGCATTACGGCAACTCCTCGTTAACAATTTGGAAACAATGCGCCCATTAGGGTAACGCGGAACGCGACGATTGCAACCCCTAGTTAGACGAGCGGTATGCCTACATCGGGGGGCATACAAATAACGGCCGGCCACGCTTTTGCTTGCGCGGTCGGCCGTTTAACGTTTTCGCAGATAAAACCTGCCAAAACAAACCTGTCCCTTTTTGGAAGGTTACTCGTGCTGGCTGGTGCGGTGCTCGTACTCCTCGGGGGTGATGACGTCCTCGATGCGCAGGTTGACGCCCGCCACCTCAAGGCCGGTCATCGCGGCAAGGCGCTCGGTGACACGCGCCTTGACATCGTCAAAGATCGCGGGCGCATAGGCGCCGTACTCGATAATGACGGAGATGTTGACGACCACGCGATTGTCATCGGTGACCTCGACCGTCACGCCCTTGGTCAGATTCTCGGCACCAAACTGCTCCTGCACAAAATGCATGAGGTTACCCTTCATGCCCAGAACGTGCGGAACCTCGCGGGTGGCCATGGCAACGATCTTCTCGATCACGCCGTTGGAATAGGTCAGCGAGTCCTCGGACTCGTCCGTTTCCTCATCATCCTCGTCCGCATCATCGGCGGGCTCGGCCTCGACGAGCGCCTCGTCCTCGAGCGTTACGTCCTCGGCCTCGGCGGTGACGGTCTCGTCTGCCTCGAGCTCGGTATCGGCCACATCGACCTTCGTGTTAAAAGCCATGGTTCCTCCTTATGCCCACCGCACACGCGGCGGTCGAATACATACTAGCGGCCGCTAAACAGACGACCGAAGAAGTTGACGATCCCGTTCTCGCCGTCACGGATCTGGCCAATCACGGCGCCGATCAGTACAAAGAAAGCGATGACGAGCGTATCCCACAGGCCGAGCGTGAGCACCAGCACGGCGAGCACAAAACCAGCGACGGCTCCAAGCGTGGTGTTGGGATGACGGACGGCATAGCTCCAGATGGCTGCCCCCGTACCCTTGATGAGACCCATGGCCTCATCAAAATCATTGGCGACCGCGTCATGCGACTCGGCGCCCTCTACCTTGGGATCGACGACCTCGCCTACCGGCGCAGCGCTCTGATCGATGGTCAGGCGCGGAGTGCAGACGGTCTTGTCCTGATTGGTATCACTCACCGGAAACCTCCACGGTCTGGACGGTAGTCTTGGACGGCAAAAAACGAACGCGCGCAGTCGTGCCCGGCGTGCCGAGCATGGTGTCGCAGGCCTCCTCGATACGTTGCTGCATCGCGGCTGCAAGGGAGGCCACGTCCCGGTCGTCGAGCGCGATGGCGTCGACCTTAAAACGGACGCGCGATTCGTCGGAGCCCTGCACGCGTGCCTCGACATGCTCGACCATCACTCGGTCGTCGCGCTCTGCCGCGGTGCGAGCACACGAAGAGAGGGCAGCGAGCGTGACCTCGATATTGTGCTCCCCCGCCGGATGCACGCAGGACGGCTCGCGACGAGCAAACATCAGGCGGAAGAAACCCACGAGCACGCCGAGCGCCACGACACCGCCGCACACCGTAACAACGATGCGAGGCAGCGGATCGCGCATCAGCAGCATAAAGCGATACGTATACGGCCCCCAAAACTGGCAGACAAGCGTACCCAGCGCCACGATGGCGGCGGCAAGATACACGATCGCTAGGGCTCGTTTGAGTACGCGCACGTGGCGCTCCCTTCAAATCTCGGCTCTCGAAATGCAAAACGGTTCGCATCATTATAAAAGAGCCGGGTCCGGTGCCTCATGCACGCGGATCCGGCTCATCTATTCCACGAGGCTTGCATGCTCGCTTCATTATGCCCAGATATGCACGGCTCAATCCGTGCGGGCGCTACTCCTCCTCGAGGGCAGCGATAACCTCGTCGGTCATGTCCATGGTGCTGTAGACGTCCTGGACGTCGTCGAGCTCCTCAAGACGGTCGATGAGGCGCTGAACCTTCTTGGCGTCGGCACCGGAAACCTCGGTCGGGGTGGTCGGGACCATGGTGGTCTCGGAGCCCTTGACCTGGATGCCCTGCTCCTCGAGTGCCTTGGAAACAGCCATGACGTCGTTGGCAGCGGTCCAGACGATCCACTCCTCGCCGGCGTCCTCGTAGTCCTCGCCACCGGCCTCGGCGATCGCCATCATAAACTCATCCTCGTCACCGGCAGCACCGTTGGCGATCATGGTCTCCTTCTTGGCGTTCTCGTCCAGGACCTCCTTGGCAACGACGATCTGGCCCTTGCGCTCAAACTGGAAGGCGACGGAACCGGAGGTGCCCAGGTTGCCACCAGCGTGGGAGAAGGCGGAACGGACATCGGCGGCGGTGCGGTTGCGGTTGTCGGTCAGGCAGTCGACGTAGACGGCAACGCCGGCGGGACCGTAGCCCTCGTACACGATGTTCTCGTAGACGGCGGCATCGGCACCAGAACCAAAGGCCTTATCGATAGCGGACTTGATCTTGTCCTTAGGCATGGACTGAGCCTTGGCCTTGGCAACGGCAGCGGCGAGGCTGGCGTTGTTCTCGGGCAGCGGGTCGCCGCCGAGACGGGCAGCAACGGTGATGTTGCGGCTGAGCTTGGAGAAGAGGGCGGAACGCTTGGCGTCCTGCGCGCCCTTACGATGCTTGGTTGTGGCCCACTTAGAGTGTCCGGACATACGTGTCTCCTATCGGTTTCGACCTAAAGCCCAGCGTGGATGCTCGGGCAATATAAACAAACGCTATAAATGATATACCTACTGGCCTGTGAGATAAACAAAAAAATGAAGGCGTCGTGATGATGCAGCCCCTTGGCACAAAGCAGCCTGACCCCAATGCGCCAATCTTTGGTTAGGTCCACAGGCGGTCGCTGCGGGTGATCGTGGCGCCGATGGCGAAAGGCATGCATGCAATGACCGGGTACAGGTAGCGCATGTAGGTCGACCCGTTGCATGGACCAATCAGGCACACAGCGAGCACACCCAGCAGCGGTATCCAGATGGCCAGCGCGCGCCACGAATGGCGGCGCAACAGGTAGACCACCACGACGATCATGATCCACACGTAGGTGGCCGAGCTCATGGTGAGCGAGATAAACGGAATGCGCTGCACCGCCACGCGGTACAGGTTAATCAGGTGGTCGCACCAGCGCACGGCTTTGCTGTCGACCGGATGGAAGTCAAAGTATTTGAGGTTATCGGGCTTCGCCATGATCTCGGCACTGCGCGCCGTGCTGTAGACCCACGCATCGCGAGCGCTCGGATAGAAGTACCCGTAGTAGTTATTGACGAGCGCCGAGATATAGCACTCGGGGTCCTTTTTGAACATCTGGGCCCACACCTTAAAATAGGCCTTGATGTCCTCCTGCGAAGCGTACTCATTGAAGCAGTTTTTGACGGCATCCGATTTGTCGGGGTTGTAGCGACGGCCCAGGTTTTCGTACTTAAGCACGCGATCGATCACAGCGCGCTCCTCATCGGTCACCAGGCCGTCGCAGGGAGCTTCCTCAATCGTGCCATCGTCTTTGACCTTGGGGTTAACGCCCGAATTAAGACCGTCGTGCTTTTGGACAAAGCGTGCCGTCTGTTGAAACGGAATCGAGAGGATCTCACGCTTGGAGCCCGGCGTGATATCGTGAGCCGGCATAAAAACCTTCTAGAAATACATTTTGGAGACACGGCCGCGCGCGAGCACTGCTAGCACGCCGACCCAGCGGAAGCGTGGCGTGGCGTACGAGGGCGTGACGCCAGACTGTTTGGCCACGCGACGGGCCACATGCGCGTCCCAGGCGCAAAACGCCGCCGCAATCACGCAAGCCGCCAACGGAAAGACCAGGCCGCCATTGCGCAAAAACGTGGAACCCATGGCACCCAGCACGAGCAACAGCCAGTCGTGGCGCGCAAAGAGCACAGGCGCTTGTTCGCCCGCGCGCTTGGCATTGGCATCGCGACGGGGCAGGCCACATGCCACGAGCTTCACGGTCTGCACCAACAGCACCAAAAACGCGTCGGCAAAGAGCACGTCTTTGGTGAGCAGGGCCGCGTAGTTAGAGAACATCGGCATAAACGCAAAGAACAGCAGGATCGTACCGCGAACCGGCAGGCTCACGCCCAGTTTGCGCAGCGACGAAATGGAATAGGCCATGCAGGCGGCCGTGATGACAAATTGGGCACAAGTGTAGATGGCAAGGCCCGCATTGGCGCTATTGAACAGCGAAAGCCCCAGTTGAACGCACGAGCCGATAATGGCCGTGTGCACTACGGGATGATGCCCGTTGAGCAGCACGTTGGGGTTGAGTAGGCGCAGGTAGTCGCTCGTGCCGTTGGGATAGTTGAACCACTGGCGAATCTGCGCACCCGTATCTCCCATAAAAAGGCCGGGCAGCGAAGCGATGAGCGTGGGCGCCCAGGCGATCATAAGCACCAGGAAGGGCCCGGCAAAGGGATGGACCGAGAGCACGGCGTGAGCCACACGCCATATGCGGCCAAAGTGCGCCTCGGAAAACGGGATGCGCCGAGAGCTCAGCCAATCTAGACACTCAAAAGCCAGATAGAAGGCCACGATCGCCAGGAGCATCCAGCCCGCGCCGCCAATCCAGGCGCAGATAACGCGTGCCTTGTCGCCCAGCACAATCTCTGCCGAATCGGTAAGGTCGTAGCTACGGCCGAACACCATGCAAACGGCAAAGAACAGCGATGGCAGCACGACCGACGGGCGCCAAGCGTCACCGCGGCCAAAGAACACATAGCGAAACGGCAGCGTGAGCAAGCAGGCAAGCGCGAGCAGCATCACTGCGTCGGTATGGCCGGCAAACGAGAGAAGTACCTCGTAGCACACGTAGAGCGTGCCCGTCGCCTTGGGGTCGATCGCCAGGACCGCATTGCTCGACACCGGGGCGGGATCGATGGAAAACGCCGTAGTCGCCAGCAGGGCGAGCAAAAATGCGATGAGCGTCTGCTTGGCGGGATAGCGCTTAAACCAAACGATGCGGGCGGCGTCGCGCGCAGCCGTTGCGGAGAGGTCGGAATCCTTCACAGTCCGAATAGCCTTTCTAGAAACCTGCCAAAAAGGGACAGGTTTATTTTGGCAGGTTTTATCTGGGGAAACGTTACGGTTCTGTCATCGTTGCCCGGCAAAACCACCACAAAGGTGCCTGTCCCCCTTGTGGTGGTATGTGGTGGCTAGGCGTCGAGGTAGATGCGCTGGGGGCGATTGCGGTGTCGGGCGAAAATGATGAGCGCCAGGCCTGCGATTACGAGCGGCAGGCTCAGCAGCTGACCCATGGTGATGACGCCTCCCAGCAGATAACCCAGCTGGGCATCGGGCACGCGCACGAACTCAACGAGAAAGCGGACGATGCCGTACCCCATCACGAACACGCCCATAAACGTACCCTGGGGCAGCAGCGGTTTTTTGCGGCTGAGCACCTGCAAGATGCAAAAGAGCACAATGCCCTCGAGAAATGCCTCGTAGAGCTGGGAGGGATGGCGCGGCATATCGCCCGCGGCGCCGCCGAAGATCACACCCCAGGGCAGATCGGTCGGCTTGCCCCACAGCTCGCCGTTGACAAAGTTGGCGCAGCGCCCCAGGCACAGGGCCAGCGGAGCACCGATAACGGCAAGGTCTATAAAGAAGACCGCCAGTCCCTGTTTGAAATGTTCCTTGCATTTCGCGAAAAAG
>USBA01000023.1 GCA_900552735.1 uncultured Collinsella sp.
CGGCAGAAAGCAGCCCGGTCGGCGCATCCCAATAGCCGTGACGAATCCACAGCAGGTCATCGGCCGACTGCACCGCGAGCATCTGCTGCAGCAGCTCGCGATCGGCACCCACCGCTCCAACGCCATCGGCACAATCGACGCCATGCTCAAGCAAAAATGCGCGCGCCGCCTTCATCTCGATTCCAGCATGTACCAGCAGATACGGGCGCTCCTCGGTCTCGGCCACCGCGTAGAGCGGCAGCGCGGCCATCCATCGCACGAGCTCCTCGTATGCCTCAAATTCCATGTCGTTGAGCTGCTCGCGCGTCGTCCAGCCACCGTTGATATCCCAGGTCTCGGCATCGAGCGGATCCTGGCCAATGATGGCATCGAGCATGATCTGTTCGTGATTGCCCTTGAGCACGCGGGCGTTGGGCAGCGAGCGCACGAGCTTAATAACACCGACAGGATCGGGCCCGCGATCGATCATGTCGCCCAGCACGTACAGCGTGTCGTCGGACGTCAACGAGATCTTAGACAGGGCCTCGTCAAGCGCACGCACGTGCCCGTGAGCATCAGATGTCACATAGATCGCCATGGTACGCCTCTCCTTGCATTGCGGTCTAAGCCCGGCGCCGCAACTAAAACTTCAAGTTGAACTTAAACGTTACCCATTGTACTCCGTTGCAATAAAGCTGGAAAGTGCCACCGCTGCCAACGGTCACAAGCGGCCGCCCGCACGCCCCGAAAACACCGCGCCACCAGCACCAACGCCCCAACCAGCACCGCCCGCGCCCCCCGCCTCGTGTCGATAATGCGAACGCCCGCGGCTCGGCCCCATAAACCCACCATCTTTGGGTACAAATAACCGCAGACAACTGACCGTGCCACGCCAACCACCCAGGAGCGGACACTACCCATGAACCAGATACTTCTCTTTATCGGCCTCGTCATCATTTTGTGTCTGACCATCAAACCCGTCGGCAAAAAGCTCCCCTTCCCTACCCTGCTCATCTTTATCGCGCTCGGCATGCTGCTGGGCGTCAACGGGCCGGCGCACATCGACTTTAGCGACTACGCGCTTACCGAAACCGTCTGCAGTACGGCACTGCTGTTCATCATGTTCTACGGCGGCTTTAACACCAACATCGACCGCGCCAAGCCCGTCGCCGCGCCCGCTGTACTGCTGAGCACGCTCGGCGTTATCGCTACCGCCGGCATCACGGGCGCCTTTGCGCATTTTGCACTAGGCTTCGACTGGATCGGCGGCCTGCTGCTGGGCTCGGTCGTGGCATCGACCGATGCGGCCAGCGTCTTTAGCGTGCTGCGCGAGCACAACCTTTCGCTAAAGGGCGCGACTGACTCGCTGCTCGAGGTCGAATCGGGCTCCAACGACCCCGTCGCCTACATGCTTACCGCGGTGCTCGCGACCCTCGCGGCGGGCGGCGACATCGACATTCCCGTGCTGTTGGCCAAGCAGATCATCCTGGGCGTGGGACTGGGCCTTGCCATCGGCTGGACATCCAGCCGCCTGATTGAACGCGCGCACGCAACGGCCGAGGGCGCGCAGACCATCTTTTTGTTCGCCGTGGCGATCGTTGCCTACGCGCTGCCGAGCTACCTGGGCGGCAACGGCTTTTTGGCCGTATACCTGGCAGGCATTGTGCTGGGTGCAAGCGACATCACCGGCAAGGTCGAGATGGCGCACTTCTTTGATACCCTCACCGAAATGGCCGAGATGACCATCTTCTTTTTGCTGGGCCTGCTCGTCACGCCCGCGCGCCTGCCGCAAATGCTGTTGCCGGGCCTGGCGCTCATGGCGTTTATGCTCTTCGTGAGCCGTCCCATCGCCGTCGGCCTGCTGTTGGCGCCCTTTAAGACCAATCCTCGCCAAGTCGCGCTCGTAAGCTGGGCGGGTCTGCGCGGCGCGGCTTCGGTCGTGTTTAGCCTCTTTGCCGTGGTGGTCGGTGTTCCCGGTGGGCACGACCTATTTGACCTGGTCTTTGTGATTGCCGTGTCGAGCATTGTAGTGCAGGGCTCGCTGCTACCGGCAGTGGCGAAAAAGCTCGACATGATCGACGCGGAAGGCGACGTGCGCCGCACGTTTAACGATTACCGCGACGAGGACGGCATGTCGTTCGTTAAGCTCAAGGTAGGCGCGGGCCATCCGTTTGCCGGGCGCTCGCTCGCCGATATTGGCAGCGTCGCCGACATGCTCGTGGTCCTGGTGCTGCGCGACGGTGCGCACCCGGTGCTACCCAACGGCGATACCGTAATTGAGGAAGGAGACCTTCTGGTGATGGCCGCGCCGACGTTTGAAGAGCGTGCCGAGGTAACATTGCGCGAGGTCACCGTAACGCCCCACGGTCGCCTGGCAGGACTGCGTCTGCGCGACGTGCCACAAGGCAAGCACCCGTTTATCGTGGTGATGCTCAAGCGCGACGGCCAAACGATCATCCCCGACGGCAACACCCTCATATATGCCGGCGACGAAGCCGTCATCGCCACGCTAGCGTCGTAGCCATCTCCACCCATAAGTTGCGGTGAAATAGGGACTGAATAGGCCTTCTAACAGCCTAAACAGTCCCTATTTCACCGCAAGTTATTGAGGGGATAAGGTTGAGGGGTGGCTATGGCTACCAACCGTCGTCCGTATCGTCGCCTGTGGCGAAGACACGGAGGTCGAGGCCTTCGCGTTCGGCTCGGGCTAGGAGCTCTTGGGGCGACTCGTCCTCGATATCCATCACGTCGAGCATGGCGGCCGGAAAGCCCACGCCCGCCGCAGACCCCACGCGGTCGAGCAGGCTCTCGCGCAGCTGACCTACGTCAACTTCGATCTTCATGGTGAAACCTCCTACCGGCCAATCGCGACCGAACAAACCGCACACCCCAAATGATGTGCAATAAATACCAGATACGGCCATAATAAAACAATGAACATCAGGGAGGTTGCGGACGATGGATAAGCTCGATGCCATGACGAAACAAGTCAGGGACTTTTGTGATGCACGCGACTGGCGCAAATATCACACGCCAAAAGAGCTTGCCATCGGCATGGCAACTGAGTCCTCCGAGCTCCTTCAGCTCTTTCGTTTTGTGAGCGACGAGCGCATTGCAGAAATGTTCGAAGACACCGAGCAACGCCAAGCTATCGAAGACGAAGTCGCCGACACGCTCCTTTTCCTTCTGCGTTTCTCAGATTTAAATGAAATCGACCTGCCAGCGGCGCTTTCGTCTAAGCTCAAGCGCAATGGCGAGCGCTACCCCGTCGACGCATCATCTAACGAATACAGAAAGGCGAACCATCATGAGTAATGAGTTCGCCCTTCGGCAGTACACGCTTCCCCTACCCCAGCCCTTTGAGACAAGCGAATCGCTTCAGGACTTTGGCACGCCAAAGCCTGGAGCCCATCATGACGAGAGTTGGCCTGTCCTTTACATTCTTACCAACAGCAGAAACAAGACGGCATACATCGGCCAAACAACCAATTACCAGCGCCGTATGAAACAACACGCTGCAAACGTGGACAAGGACTTCGACCGGACCCTTCTGATCGACAATCCCACCTTCAACCAATCCGCAACGTTCGAGTTCGAGAATCGACTTATTGAGCTGTTCTGTGCTGACGAAAAATACCAGGTCACCAATGCCAACAACGGCTATGCCCAATTCGATTATTTTGAGCGGCCTCAGTATCGCCAGAAGTTCCGAGACCTCTGGACAAAGCTTCGCGAAGAAAACTACGCGATTCATCCGATTGAAGAGCTCGAGAACTCCGATCTGTTCAAGTTCTCGCCTTTCAAGACGCTTACGCCCGACCAATACGAAACGATCGAGACGATTTTTAAACGTCTCGAACAGGAGCATGAAGACGTAAAACATGGCGGCTCAAAAAGAGAACGTATAACCGTCGTGAATGGCGCGCCGGGAACAGGTAAAACAATCCTCGCCATCAGTCTCATGTTCAAAATCAAAAATGAGCCCAACCTTTCCGGCCTGCGAGTCGGTTTTGTCACCCCCATGGATTCCCTGAAAAAGACCCTCAGGAAACTCACGCACTTCCTTCCAGGGTTAAAGCCTGGCGATATCTTGAGCCCCAGTGACGTAACCAAAAATGATCGTTATGACATCCTACTTGTCGATGAAGCACATCGACTTGGTAATTATCTAAGCATGGGCTCCGGCATCAAGGCCTTCTATAGCACCTGTGATCGTCTCGACCTTCCGCATACGAGCAACCAAGTTGACTGGATATTCAAATGCTGCGACAAGGCATATCTGTTTTATGACCCCAAGCAGCAAGTCAGGGCCTCCGGCCTCAATCGAGACGGTCTTGAGCGGTGACTTAACCAACTCGAAGAAGAGGGCATTGAAACTGAAGAGTTCAGCCTAAGCACGCAAATGCGAGTACGCGGCGGCGATGAGTATCTCGACTTTGTATATGATCTACTCGACAACAAGGCGTACATGCATGCCGGCATGAAATTCGAAGAACTCTTTTCATCGGAGCCTTACGATTCGCGAGCCGGGGATCCGGACAGCGATACCCCCAGATACCAGTTTGGAATCGTCGACCAATTTGAGGATTTCTGTTCCCTGCAGCAAGCCAAGGAAGAGGAAGTTGGTCTATCCCGCATGACGGCAGGTTTTGCGTGGAAGTGGGAAACGAAGAAACACAAAGACGCGTTCGACATCGTCATTGAGGGCATCCCTAAACGTTGGAACTCGAGTCAAAAGGATTGGGTTAACTCCCCCAACGCCGTCAACGAGGTCGGATGCATCCACACGGTGCAGGGCTACGACCTCAACTACGGCTTCGTAATTCTGGGGCCAGACATTTACTACGACAACGACAAAGGGGGCGTCTGCGTTAACAAGGCAAACTTCAAAGATACCGTCGCAAAGAAAAAGGCAAGCGACGACGACCTACGAAAGATTATCGTCAACGCCTACTACGTTCTCATGACGCGCGGCATGCTGGGAACGTTTCTTTATGTATGCGACCCGGCGCTCAAGGAGTATTTGTCACGGTATATCCCGGTGATATAGACCTAACGACCGCCCTCCCCCATGTAACCATCCTGTAAATCATAGCAGCGCACTCGAGTTTTACCGTGATGCGGTCGCGCCTGGCGCTCCACTGTGCTAAAGTATCCCGAACGTTCAAACGACTACGAGGGGAACTAGAAGATGGCACGTGTGCACAACTTCTCAGCTGGCCCGGCCGCGCTGCCTACAAGCGTGCTCGCCGAGATCGCCGACGAGATGATGGACTACCGCGGTTGCGGCATGTCCGTGCTCGAGATGAGCCATCGATCTAGCATGTACCAGCAGATCATCGACGACGCCGAGGCAACCCTGCGCCGCCTGCTGAGCATCCCCGACAACTACCGTGTCCTGTTTTTGCAGGGCGGCTCCACGCTGCAGTTTGCGGGCATTCCCATGAACCTCATGCGCCGCGGCCGCGCCGGCTACGTCGTGACCGGCAACTTCGCCAACAAAGCGTACAAGGAGGCCGCAAAGTACGGCGAGGCCATGCTGCTCGCGAGCTCCGAGGACACCAATTTCGACCGCATCCCCGACATGGCCGACGTCAACGCGCGCATTGCCGCCGAGGCCGCGGGCGACGGGCTCGACTACGTCTACGTCTGCCAGAACAACACCATCTTTGGCACCATGTACCACGAGCTGCCCAATTGCGGCGACGTGCCGCTGGTCGCCGATGTCTCGAGCTGCTTTTTGTCGCAGCCGCTCGACGTCGAGCGCTACGGGCTCATCTACGCCGGCGCTCAGAAAAACGCCGGCGCCGCGGGCGTCACCGTGGTTATCGTGCGCGACGACTTGATCGCCGACGGCCCGGCCTTTGCGCAGACGCCACAGTACCTGGACCTTAAGACCCAGGCCGCCAAGGGCTCCATGCTCAACACGCCCAACACCTTTGGCATCTACGTGTGCGGCAAGGTGTTCCATTGGGTGGAGCAGACCGGTGGACTTGCCGCCATGGCCGAGCGCAACTGGGCCAAGGCCAACCTGCTCTACGACCTGCTCGAGCACAGCGAGCTTTTCCATGGCACCACGCAAGCCGACAGTCGCTCCATCGCCAACGTCACCTTCCGCACCGGCGACGCCGAGCTCGACGCGGCCTTTGTCGCAGGCGCGGCCGAGCACCAGATTCAAAACGTCAAGGGCCATCGCCTGGTGGGCGGCATGCGCGCCAGCGTCTATAACGCCGTAACCATGGAAGACGTGCAGGCCCTGGCCTCGTACATGAAGGACTTCGAAGCGCAGCATAGTTTGAGTCCGCGATCTAACTAGCCCGCAACCCGCGGGCCGACCAGCCACTTCAAACCACCTGTTTAAACCAAACCTGCTAAGGAGTTTTTCATGCGCAAGATTAAGACCATCGACGACATCACTAAAGACGGCAAAGTCGAGTTTGGCGAGGGCTACGAGTTTGTGGACACCGCCGAGGAGGCCGACGCCATCCTGATGCGCTCGACCGACCTGCACGGCTACGAGCTGCCCGAGGGCATCCGCGCCATCGCCCGCTGCGGCGCCGGCGTCAACAACATCCCCGTCGAGGAGTACGCCAAGAAGGGCGTCGTCGTCTTTAACTCCCCCGGCGCCAACAGCAACGCCGTCAAGGAGCTCGTCCTTGGCATGCTGGTGCTCTCGAGCCGCGGCGTCGTGCAGTCGATGAATTGGGTGCGCGACAACGCCGACGACCCCGAGATTCAGGTCGACGCCGAAAAGGCCAAGAAGGCCTTTGTGGGCCGCGAGCTCAAGGGCAAGCGCATCGGCGTTATCGGTCTGGGCAACGTAGGCTCCAAGGTCGCCAACGCCTGCGTCGATCTGGGCATGGATGTCTACGGCTACGATCCGTTCATTTCCGTCGAGCACGCGTGGGTGCTGAGCCGCGAGGTGCAGCGCGTGGGCACGCTCGAGGATCTGTGCCGCGGCTGCGACTACCTCACCGTGCACGTGCCCAGCAAGGCCGATACCATCGGCATGATCAGCACCGAGCAGATCGACCTGCTGGCCCCGGACGCCGTGCTCATCAACTACGCGCGCGAGACCATCATTGACGAGGACGCCGTCGACGCCGCCCTGCGCGAGGGCAAGCTTAGCTGGTTTAGCTGCGACTTTGCCACGCCCAAGACCGTCAAGATGCCCAACACGTTTATCACCACGCATTCGGGCGCCGGCACCGGCGAGGCCGAGGCCAACTGCGCCGACATGGCGATCAGCGAGCTCAAGGATTACCTGGAAAACGGCAATATCGCGCACAGCGTCAACTACCCCGCCTGCAGCATGGGCAAGGCGCGCGCCGCGAGCCGCATCGCCTGCCTGCACGCCAACGTGCCCAACATGATCGGCCAGATCACGGCCATTCTCGCCAAGGACAACGCCAACGTGCAGCGTATGACCAACGAGTCCGCTGGCGAGAACGCCTACACCATGTTCGACACCGACGAGCACCTGAACAGCAGCACCATCGAGGCGCTCAAGCAGATTCCGTCGATGCATCGCGTGCGCGTGATCAAGTAGCGTCGGCGCCAAGCCTGCCAGACAGGCCACGACGCCCATTCGGCCCCCGTTTTCACGAAACGGGGGCCGATTTCGTTGCTCCGGCTGGTTTTGAAAATGCTACCCATAATAAGTTTTTTCGGATAATCGACAGTGAGGCCCTAGTCGCTAAGCACAACTGCTTTTACAAACAGCTTTATCAGGGGTTTTAGTAGGTAAAAATCGATCTCTATATGCCAAACTAATGTTGACTGTCCATTTTCCGAAATAACTTGCTCTAGGTAGCACTTTTCAAGCCAATTCCAAGGAGCAATTGAAGGCTATTCGCAACTAAAACCCTAGCTTCCGCGACCGTTTTCCACCCGCGCGGCTACATTCCCGCCCAATCGATAAAAATCTCCTCACGAAGTCGCCGTTCGAGCTCTTGCTGCCGCGGCGTCTTGTCTTTCAACGGCATATCGAGATAGGACATGATAAGCTCCATCACCACGCGGAAGGCATCGGAGTCGGCCAGCTGACCATAGGTCATCAGAATGACGGGATATCCCATCGCTTGCAGCGCCGTCGTTCGATCGGAGTCCGAAATCTTGGATTCTATGGATCCGTGAATGGCTTTACCTTGACATTCAACCAGGCACTCTCGGCTGCCCTCCTTATTTGACAGCAAGATATCGGCGTAGCGCCTATCAAGCCCCGAAATCAGGCGGGCGCTGCGCGTCATGCGAATCTCGACATTATTGGTAAGGCGCAGCCCTTCGCCGCCGCGCAGCCTCGAAAGGCCAAACAGCATCGAAGCCTGGACCTCGAGCGGCGATGCTGCCACCCCCGTAATGCATTTCGCGGCTCGTATGAACGATTTAGCGCCGCGGAGCCCCCGGACCTTATCGACGAACTCTGTAAGCTCAGAGAGCTCGATCAAGGGAGGTCGTTTCCACAAGTCCGTTGGATTCCCCGAGGCATCCTTTACGTTTTCCCAGCCCGACCGTGCGTCACCCCACCGGCCCCCGTATGCCTGCTCAAGTGCCGACTTTACCTGAGGTGCAATCTTGCACACGGCAAAGGTGCCGCACATCTCATACATGCACATGATTAGACGCTCGTTTGAGACCGAGGAAGCCAGGGTCAGCAGCGTAAAGAGCGGGGACGCGACATCAAGGCCAAACTCCGTCTGCCGCACGGAGCCAAACGGCCTCCCCCCGTTCCAAACATGTCTTACAATGCGACCGCCTTTACGTCCGCAGCCGCCCTGCGCCAACACGTGTAACGGGGTGTCCAAGAAATGCTTGACGAGCGGATGCTCACAAAGGCGTTCCCTGCGCGGATCGTCCGCAGAATCGGGCAGGTCCGGCATTATTGCCAAGACCTGTGGAGGTATCCGGTGATACCGAAAGGCAGATATGTCGCACAGCATGTCGTCCATGAAGGGTACGTACCCGCTGCGTCGCTTGTGAACCCGCTCGGACGGCAAACGCGCTGGCTCGGCCTGCGAACGGTAAATACTGCCACGCCCACGTCGCGGATCTCTCAGGAGGCTTACAATCGGTTTGGAAAGCAAACTGATTGTGAGGTTGCATATGGTTGATGAGGACTTTGCCTGGCGGCTTGCGCAGGAGCTTGTGAAGATTGACAGCTCAGACCCCGGCGCGTATGAGCTCGAGATCGAACAACATATCAAAGACCTGGTCGAGACATATGTTGCCAAACTCGATTCGCCCGTGCTGGACACCGCAGAGATACGCGAGCTCGAAGTGTTCCCCGGGCGCTGCAACCTTATGATTACCGTGCCGGGCGCGAGCGGCGAGGCGCGGCTCGTCTACATCTGCCATATGGATACCGTCACCCTAGGCGATGGCTGGAACGCGGACACGACCGTCGGCTTCTTTACCGGCTGCACCGATACCGCCGTCATTGCCGGCAAGCCGGGTAACCGCAATTGCATGAGCTACGGCCCCGGGGGGGGGGTTGGGGGGGCCCAAAAACCACCACCCCCGGCCCCCCCCCCGACAGCCCGCCACGGCGGGTAACCCCAATCCCCCGCCCCCCCGCCCCGGGGGGGGGGGCGCCCCCCAAACCCCCCCCCCCCCCGGGGCCCATGCCGATATCGTTCGCTGCCAGAACGTACTCATCGCGCTTGTTGACAACACGCTCTGGGACGCAAGCGTCCAAGTTGGGGCATAATAAGCCGCGAACAAACCGACTCGCGCGTTAGGACCGCCCATGAAAGCACTTCCGTTTCCCTGCATCCGCCCGGCTCAGGACCGCGTGCTCGAGGCGCTGCCTGCAATGGGCAGCATTCTGAGCGGCAACGATGCTCTGCGCGGAGCCCTTGCCGATGGCCTGATACTCAAGGACCCGGGTGCGGCGTATTACGTGTACGAATGCTCGGGCGAGCCGGGACGCGTGACGGGTGTCGTGGCGATCTGCCCGACGACGAGTGTACTTGCGGGCGACAAGGGCGATGCCAGCGCTGACGTGGCCGCCGCCGCGCGCGCAATCGCCGAGCTTAAGGTGCAGCCGCGCCCTGTGTCGCTCTCATACGAGGCGTCGCCCGTCATGGACATCATCTTGGGCGCTGCCAAAGAGGGCGCGTCGCTCTACGCCGTCACCGACCCCGCGGGCATTACGCACCGCGCGTGGGAGGTCAAGCGCGAGGACGCCGTTGCCGCCATCCGAGCCATGCTCGACCAGGCACCGGAGCCGACGCCGGCTGACGATCCCACCTATGCTGCCGCGCTGGCAGGGGCGGCGCAGCTCCTGGCAGACGAGGCACGCACAGCCGGCACCTACACGGGCAAAGAGCCGTTCAACTTTACCGTTGCCGCGCTATTCCCCGCCGCGCAGGTCACCGGCGGCGCACCGCAGGTTCCAACGGGTCTGCTCACCCACCAGATCGCAAGGTTCTAACAGGGCGTAAACGCCCAGTACAAAGACTCGGCAGCTCAACAAACAAGGGGCGGGGATACATGCGCATGCATCCCCGCCCCTTTCACATCGAGCAATGACATCGGCGATCCGTATCGCCACGCCCGCGCTACCCGCGCTGCGGACCCGATGCCGCCACGAGCGGCTCAACCCCCAGCTCGCGCGCATAGTCTTCTTGCGTAAAGACTTCGACCAGATCAAACGTATCGGCTGCATCGTCAAATGCAAAATGCAGCACTGAGCAGTTGCCCGGCACGCGCTCACGCTCGTCGGCCGCCGCTCCCCTCACGTGGTCCAAAAATTCCTTGATGGCTGAGGCATGGCTCACCGCGAGCACGCACGAATGGTCCGGACTTCGCATAAGATCGGTCAACGTCGACACCATGCGCTCGCGCACCTGCATCTGCCCCTCACCACCAAACTGACGATAAAAGTCACGCCATGGGCGCTCGGGCATGAGCATCACGCGCTCGGCCTCAAAGTCGCCAAAAAACCACTCGCGCAGGCCATCAAGGCGCTCGTAGGCAAGGCCCGGCCACAGGTTGGCGATAGTCTGCTCGGTGCGGTGCAGTGTGGAGGTGTAGGCATGATCGGGTTCGATGCCGCGCGCACGCAAGAACATACCGGCGCGCACCGCCTGGTCGCAACCAAGCTGCGTGAGTGGCGAATCGCTCCAACCCTGAATAATGCGCTTAAGGTTGAATATCGTCTGTCCATGACGGACCAGATACAGATCTTTATTCATAGGGGGGTCCTTTCGCTCGTTACCAATCAAGGAGCGAAAACGCCCCATCACAATAGCTAAAATGAAGCACGGCGCCGTTGTCGGGCTGTTCTCCCCCGCCGACCACATACTCAAGAAACTCCTGGCAGGCAGAGCCATGAGAGACTGCAAGCACACAATCGTGCTGCGGTCGAGCCATAATACGGGACAGCGTTGCAACCATGCGCGCCCGAAGCTCGCCTTCAGACTCGCCACCAAAGGCGACCGGATAATCGCCCCAGGGTTGCGCCGGCATCTCGCGGTTTGATGTGCCCTCCAACGATCCCAAATGCCACTCGCGCAGGTCATCGACCAGCTCTATGGAACGGCCCTCGCCAACGATCAGCTCTGCCGTACACCGTGCCCGACCCAACGGAGACGAATACGCATGGTCAAAGGAGATGCCGCGCGCCTCAAACGCCGCGCGCGTCGCCAGTGCCTGCTCGCGCCCGCGCACCGTAAGCGGCGAATCGTGCCAGCCCTGCAAAATGTTCTGCACATTGAGCTCGGTCTGCCCATGCCGCGCCAAATACAGATCGGCCACATGCCCTCCCCTCGTACCACCACAAAGGGGACGGGCACCTTTGTGGTGGTTTACCGCCGGATCACGCCGGGGCGACGCTCAACTACACCAGTACGTCGGCGAGTGGACGCTTGGGTACGTGGTGTACCTGTGCCTCGTCACGCCAGTAATTAATAGAGCCGTCGGGGTTGGAATCAATTGCATCGATCACCTGTGTCTCGGCGGGAACGCCAAAGACCATGATCAGCTTGACCTCGTACTTGTCGCCGTCAAGTCCCATGACATCAATCGCACGAGGCGGAAAAGCCTTGAACATGCACGCCGCCACCTCGGGCGTAGCGCTGCGGGCGGCGAGCATCATCGTCTGCGCGGCGATACCAGCGTCTGCCTCGGTGATTGGCGCGGCAGGCTTGCCCGGAGCGGGACGCTCGGCAAGGATCGCGATATAGCCGGTCGGGCGCTCGCCCTCGACAGGACCCGACCAATCCTTGAGCGCACCAGCCCATGTGAGCTTTTCAAATAAGCTCGAACACTCCTCGGCGTCGCTCACCACATGAAAACGCAGACGCTGAGCATTAGCGCCGCAGGGAGCCAGGTGCGCCAGCTCTGCCAGCTCAAGCAAAAACTCGCGCGGTACGCGCATGGACTCGTCAAATCGACGGCATGTGCGGGCACGACGGACCAGCGCGTCAAACGATTCCAGACCGAGTTTTTCGCAACCTTGCTTTGCCATCAACTCCACGCTCGACGGCGCCGCGGGAACAGCTTCGTTCATAGAGACCCCCAATACAAGGCAATTGTTCTTAGGAAAATCTAACCTAAAACGCAGGCAATAACGAACAGGGCCGCAATGTTCTACACCTGTTGAATAGAAAAACGCGACATGGGGAACAACGAGAACAAATCGGGACCTTTGGGTTACACTTCGCCCTCCCCAACCCATACGCCGGTGCCTTTAGGCGATACTTGTTGTAGCAACTGCGGCATACGCCGCAAAAACAACAATGACGGCAAACGCCGTGCGGAAAGGAGACCTCATGGGCATCTTTAAGAACGACGACCAGCAGTCGAATCTGTTTGGATTTGACGAGAAAAGCATGGCAGGCAAGGCAATCAAGGCCGTGCGCTGGATCTACGCCGCCACGGGCGTCATCGCACTGCTTGCCGGCATCGCGCTGCTGTTTGCGCCCGCCAAGTCCCTCGTCTTCCTGACGACCGTCCTGGGCTTCTACTTTGTGATCACGGCTGGCGTCAGGCTGTTCACCGCCATTTTTGAGCCGCTGCTGCCCGCCGGCTGGCGCGTCACGAGCATCATCTCCAACCTGATCATCATTCTGGGCGGCGTCATAATCCTGCGCAACCAGGCCTTCTCGACCGCGACGCTCACCACGCTCGTGGTGGTCGTGGCCGGCTTTGGCTGGATTGTCGAAGGTGTCATGTCCATTCTGGAATCCGAGCTTTCGTCTAACCGCGCCCTCGCTATCCTGAGCGGCGCGCTCTCCATCATCGCCGGCGTGTTCGTGTTTATCTATCCGCTGTGGTCGGCAAAGATGCTCGTCATCTTTAGCGGCGCCGCGCTCCTGGTGTTTGGCGTGACGCTGATTATTCGTGCTATCCGCTTTGGCAAGCTGGTGCGCTAGATGCCGCGAACGCTGTTTATTGATGGCGACGCCTGCCCGGTCACGCGTGAGTCGATCGACTGCGCGCGGCGGGCGGGCGTCGCCGTGGTTATCGCCGGCAACAGCACGCAGAACCTGGAACGCCACATTCGCCGCGACGATCCGCGCGATGCCGAGCACGCACGACACGGCTTTTGGGTCACGACGCTCGACGTGAGCGTGGGCGCCGATAGCGCCGACTTTGCCATTGTCGAGCGTCTGCAGGCGGGCGATGTGGTCGTGACGCAGGACATTGGCCTGGCGAGCATGGTGCTCGGCCGCGATGCCGCCGCCATCGGCGTGCGCGGGCGCGTGTACGACAAGGCGACCATCGACATGCAGCTGTTTATTCGCCACGAAGAAAAGAAGGTGCGCCGCGCTGGCGGTCGCACCCGCGGGCCGGCAGCCTTCACCGGCGAAGACCGCGCCCGCTTTAAGCGCAACCTCACCGAGCTGCTGCGCTAACCAAGGCAGATTTTTAGGCTATGCCCGGAAATTTGCCTTTTTGTTCTGACCGGTGTGAGCGCTCAGGATCCGTGGCTCAACAAAAAAACGGGCTTCAAAATGCCATGCGTCGCCGCATTGTGCAGGCGCCGGGCATGGCTATTTTGAAGCCCGTTTTGTTAGGCCTACTTAGAGGCCGAAGGCGGATAGGACGAGTCCCCAGCCGGCGCCGATGACGTACATCATGACCAGGAACACGGCATTTTCGCGAGCGCTGCGGTTGGTGCGGAACAGGACCAGGTAGCCCACGCCGGCGGAAATGAGCGTGCCGGCGAGCATCGGTGCCAGTTGCAGCGCGCCTTCCAGATACAGCTGCGTAATGACCACGCTCGCCGAGCAGTTGGGGATCAGGCCGACAAGCGCCGAACCCAGAACGGCGAGCGTCTCGTTGCCGCGCAGGAACTGCTCGATTGCGGACTCACCAAAGGTCTCGAGCACGGCGACCAGAATCAGCGTCACTAGGAAAATGAATACCGATACCTGCACGGTATGCGAGATGGCGCTGCGGATAATCGACAGGACGGGCGCACCTTCGTGTGAGTGAGAGTGACCATGGCCATGATGGTGTTCATGCTCGCCCTCATGACCGTGATCGTGGACATGTCCATGTTCGTGCTCGTCCTCGTCGTCATCACAACCGCAATGGTCGCGCTCGCACAGCTCATGGATGTGGTCGGCGCTCACGCCAGCCTCGGCCACCTCGTCGATGATGTCACCGCCGCTGTGATCGTCATGCGCGCAGTTAACATGTGCCGGATTGACAGCGGTTCCCAACACGGTACGGCGAATCGCCGCATGCGCGCGGGCGTTGCGACGCAGACCGCGAATGGCGGCATCCACGATAAAGCCCGTGACCAGCGCAATCAGCGCTTTCGAAGCCAAAAGCATCGCCATAGTCTGCACGGGAACCTGCTCGGCAAGTAGCAGCGGCAGCATCTCGTCGGAGGTCGAGAGAAACACCGCCACCAGGGTACCCAGCGTCACGACGCGACCGGCGTATAGCGTTGCCGCCATGGCCGAAAAGCCGCACTGCGGCACCATGCCCAGCAACGAGCCAACCACGGGGCCAGCGGCGCCGGCACGCTTGATGGCGCCGTTGACGCGATCGCCTGCCACATGCTCGAGCGTCTCGAGGACCAGATATGTCATCAACAAGAACGGCACCAGCGAGAGCGTGTCCTTGCCGGCGTCGAGCAGAATATCAATCAGCAAATCCATGACGGATGGAACCTTTCGTGTCTTTCGGCAGCATTGTAAAAGTCCTAGCGTTCAACTAGGGTATTGTAATTGTCCTAGGCGCGATGCCAGTAGTTGCCCATGGTAAACTATCATCTCGCCATAACTCGACAAACCCGAGCCGCACGACGCGGCCCGTCCAAGGAGCAGTTATATGAACGTTTCGCAAGCACTCGAATACGAGCGCCAGCCGTTTATCCCCATGTTTATCTACGGCGACCACGGCGCCATGGAGTCCGAGCGCCAGAAAGGCGAAGAGGCCCTCAAGGTGCTCGAGACCGAATACTTTACCGCCGAGGACGACCCCGGCTTCGACTTTGCCACCGTGCGCGACCTGGCCGACCGCAACCGCGACCTGTGCGATCAGATTGGTGAGGCGCGTCTGCGCAACGTGACGCCCGCAACGCTTTCGCGCGGTCTGTCCGACGCCGACACCTGCGCCGCCATCGGCAAGATGCAAAAGCGCACCGCCGCGTCCGTCATGCGCGAGATCCGCGGCGACCGCGACGCACTCGGCGTGGCTTACGCTCGCAAGCCTATCCAGGGCACGGTGCTCGGCATCGACATCGAGACCACCGGCCGCGCACCCGAGCGCGGCTATATCATCAACGTGGGCTGGGAGATCATGGAGCTCACCAGCGACGCCGTCCCGCACGACGCCGAGGCACACTACTGCGGTCTGCCCGATATCTACCGCGGCGAGGATGTACCGCTGTCAAATATCCACCACATCACCTGGGACGACATCGA
>USBA01000024.1 GCA_900552735.1 uncultured Collinsella sp.
TTCTCGCGTTTTCCGCACGCGCCGTTGAGCACTTAATGTGCTCTCCGTGCGTGCAGTACTCCCCCAGATGGCAACCTTATGCCTCTGGTACTGTCCCGGACCAAACCGCCGTTACGACAGCGCAATACCGCCAAGCCAGCCCCAACGCACGCCAGAGCCAGTACCATAAAAGCTAATGAACGAATCGAGCGACTTCGATGTAATGGCACCCTCGTTGCTCATAACGATGCCGCCGCCAACGTAGATACCCACATGACCGTAGATAAGGCCCGGAGCACCCGTGCCGCTGTGCGAGGAATCGGCCACGATCATGCCCACCTGCAGCGCCGAGCGGTCGGAGCTATAGCACCAGGCGTTAAACATGTCGCACGCATTGCCTCCAAAGTAGCCAACGCCGGCGTTACGGAAGACATTGGTGACCCACGCCGCGCACCAGTTCTGACCCGGCGAAGGCGTGGAGTAGCACGCGTTGACGACAGCCTGCTGCTTGCCCGAGCCGGCATTCTGCTGCGGAGTTCCGGGCGCGTACGATCCACCACCCGAGCTCGAACCACCCGAGTAGGAATTGTTCTTGTTCGCGGCAGCCGCGGCAGCGGCAGCCTTCCTAGCGGCCTCCTCAGCCTGGGCAGCAGCGAGGATCTCGGAATCGCGCTGAGCCATGAGCTCCTTGACGTCGTCGGAAAGACCGTTCAGCACGGTCTGGACTTCTTGCTGCTTGGCCTGCATGTCCTGCATCTGGGCAGTCTGCTGGTCCTTGAGCTTCTCTAAGTCGGCCTTCTGCGACTCGAGCTCGGTCTTTTGCGCATCGAGCTCTTCCTGGATGGTCTGAATGTCCTCGATGGCGTCGCGGTCGCTCTTGTTGATCTTCTCAACGTAATGCGCGTTGGCGACGAGTTCCTCAAACGAGCCAGAGGCCAGCAGCAGCGACAGGATGTTCGTGCCGCCGGACTTGTAGCTGGCGGCCACGCGATCGGAAAGGTCGTTGCGCTTCTTCTTGAGCTCGGCCTTCTTTTCATCGATCTGGGCCTGCGCGTCGTCAATCTTGCCCTGGACATTCTCGATGTCGTTGAGGGTCTGGGCATTCTTGTTGGCCAGCGCCGCATACTCATTTGCGATGCTGTCGAGCTGGGCCTGAACCTCGTCGAGCTGGGCCTGGGCGGCATTCAGTTTATCGGTGGTTTCTTTGGAAGCCTCCGCCGCATGGGCGCGAGCGGGCAGGCCAAAAAGAACTGCCGCAGAAGCGGCGCCGAACAGGGCCTTGAGGGCAGTGCGGCGCGAGAACTCCTGGGAAAGGATGGAATCGCTGTTTGGTGACATATGTACTCCGTTACATGCTTATTTATATGTCGCTCAACTCATACATATTAGCGTACATATGGCGCGTCCCAACGATTTCCACGAACGGCAGGAAACTGCAAGGTCAGCGGCTCGTAAGCAAATGCCAAAGATCAGGTTATGCGTACGCAAGCTCTTCTATGAGTACGTTAGCACAATCCTCTGCTTTTCCTACAGCGCACGATTTGGGCGTCCCTGCCTGCGCTATACTCCCCTGAAGAAGTGTTCCTGATTCGATAGGAGACTACATGTCCAAAGCACTCGACCCCAAAGACACCTGTGTCCTCGTTACCGGTGGCGCCGGCTTTATCGGCTCGCACACCGTCGTTCAGCTGCTCGAGGGTGGCTACCAGGTCGTCATCGTCGATGATCTCTCCAACTCCAGCGCCGTCGCCGTCGACCGCGTCAAGACCATCGTGGGCGACGAGGCCGCCAAGAACCTCACCTTCTACGAGGCCAACGTGCTCGACCGCGATGCGATGAACAAGATCTTCGATACCCATCAGATCGACCGCGTCATCCACTTTGCCGGCTTTAAGGCCGTCGGCGAGTCGGTGAGCAAGCCCGTCGAGTACTACCACAACAACATCGAGAACACCCTGGTGCTCATCGACGTCATGCGCAACCATGGCTGCAAGTCCATCATCTTCTCGAGCTCCTCGACCGTCTACGGCGACCCGGACAACCCGCCCGTCACCGAGGAGGATCCTAAGAAGCCCGCGACCAACCCCTATGGTTGGACCAAGTGGATGATCGAGCAGATCCTTATGGACGTCCACACCGCCGACCCCGAGTGGGACGTCGTGCTACTCCGTTATTTCAATCCCATCGGCGCCCATCCGTCGGGCCTGATCGGCGAGGATCCCAAGGGCATCCCCAACAACCTGGTGCCCTATGTCGCCCAGGTCGCCGTGGGCAAGCTCGAGGCCGTTCAGGTCTTTGGCAACGACTACCCCACCCCCGACGGCACCGGCGTGCGCGATTACATCCACGTGTGCGATCTGGCATCTGGTCACGTGGCCGCCCTCAACTGGATGAACGGCAAGACCGGCGTCGAGATCTTTAACTTGGGCACCGGCACCGGCACCTCGGTACTCGAGGTCGTCGCCGCCTTCTCCAAGGCTTGTGGCAAGGAGCTGCCCTACGTGATCCGCGAGCGCCGCGCCGGCGACATCGCTGCCAACTGGTGCGATGCCTCCAAGGCCGAGCGCATGATGGGCTGGAAGGCCCAGTACGACATCGCGGACATGTGCCGCGATAGCTGGAACTGGCAGAGCCACAACCCCAACGGCTTCGCCGACGCCGAGTAGCAAAACCTACATACCGCTCTTGCCCCGATCTCACGTTGTGAGGTCGGGGCTTTTTCATGGCATGTAACCATTCGCCGAAAATCGACCAACTTTTTTATCTTGCCTGTACATGTTTAAACAACATGTTTTACAATAGGCGTATCGAATCAGAACATCGGAGGCGGACTGCACACCCATCGGCAGGCCGACCCCACAACAAGAAGGTTGGTGAGCGCATTCATGGAGCGTGCAAGCGGCGTCCTCATGCCCGTCTCATCTCTGCCCGGACCATACGGAATCGGCAGCTTTGGCTGGAATGCCTACGACTTCGTCGATTTTCTCGCCTCGTGCAAACAACATTACTGGCAGATTCTGCCCCTTACGACGACCAGCTATGGCGATTCGCCCTATCAGTCGTTCTCGGCCCGCGCAGGCAACCCCAACTTTATCGACTTTGCCGAGCTTATCGAGGCAGGGTATCTGGAGCAGCGCGATATCGATGGCGTGTATCTGGGATCCGACCCCAGCAATGTCGACTACGGTGCTATCTTTGGCGGCCGCCGTCAGATTCTCGACCGCGCCGCTGAGCGCTTTGCTGCCGACAAGCCGGCCGATTTCGATGACTTTATCCAGGCCAACGAGGACTGGCTCATCCCCTACTGTGAGTTCATGACCGTCAAAGAGGAGTGCGGTCTCAAGGCGTTTTGGGAGTGGCCCGCGGAGCTCCGCACCCGCGGCGAGGCTTCCGCCAAGGTCTGCGCCGACCATCCGGCGCGTATGCTCTACCACCAGATGACGCAGTACTTCTTCGATCGCCAGTGGAGCCGCCTCAAGGCCTATGCCAACGAGCGCGACATTCTCATCATCGGCGACCTGCCCATCTATGTCTCGCGTGACTCCGTCGAGATGTGGGCGACACCCGAGCTCTTTAAGATCGACGCCGCCGGCAATCCCGTGAGCGTCGCCGGCACGCCGCCCGACCAGTTCTCGGCCACCGGCCAGTACTGGGGCAACCCCATCTACGACTGGGACGCCATGGAGTCCGACGGCTTCTCCTGGTGGGAGGGCCGCATTCGCGCCGCCCTCGACATGTACGACGTCATCCGCCTGGATCACTTCCGCGGCTTCGAGGCCTATTGGGAGGTGCCGTTCTCCTCGCCCGATTCGTCCTACGGTTCGTGGACACAGGGCCCCGGCCTCAAGTTCTTCAAGACGCTCGAGGAAAAGCTCGGCACGCTGCCCATCATCGCCGAGGACCTGGGCTTCCTCACCCCCGGCGTCATCGACATGCGCGACAACTCGGGCTTCCCCGGCATGAAGATCCTGCAGTTTGCCTTTGAGGGCACCAACTCGTACTACCTGCCGCATAACTACATCGCCAACACCGTCGCCTATGTGGGCACCCACGACAACGAGACGGCGCGCGGTTGGTTTGAGGGAACGGCCACCCCGCGTCAGCGCGAGCAGGCAGCCCTGTACACCCATCAGCAGGCCGGCGAACCCATGGCAGATGCACTCAATCGCACCATCGCCGCCAGCGTGAGCGACACGTGCATCTACACCATGCAGGACCTGCTCAACTTGGGCAACGAAGCGCGCATCAACACCCCTGCCACGCTGGGCGGCAACTGGACCTGGCGCATGCTCGACGGCGCCATCACCCGCGAGCTCGAGCACAAACTCACCGACTGGACCGAGACCTACTTCCGCATCCCGTCGGAAGCCGAAATCGAGCTTCCTCAATAGGAGCTACCGCGCCCGACCCCTCCCCACCGTGCGGACGCGCTTGCTTTTCCCGCGCGAGGCCACCCCAATCCCCTCGCGCGGGCTTCTTATGAATTGCAGACATGAAACAACCCATCACAGGAGAAAACATGCCCCAAATTAACCTCATGGAACTCGCCGAGCAGTCTTTTGGCACCTCGCTCGAGCAGCTCGACGACCGTCGCATTTACAAGCTGCTGGTCAAACTCGTGCAGGAGCGCTCCGCCGCCTGCCCACTCAACAACGGCAAGAAAAAGCTCTATTACATTTCCGCCGAATTTTTGATCGGCAAGCTGCTCATCAACAACATGATCGACCTCGGCATCTACGACGAGGTTAAGGACCAGCTCACCCCCGCAGGCCACGACCTCAACAAAATCGAGGAATTCGAGGTTGAGCCGTCGCTCGGCAACGGCGGCCTGGGCCGCTTGGCCGCATGCTTCCTGGATTCCATCGCCACGCTGGGCTTGACCGGCGATGGCGTGGGCCTCAACTATCACTACGGTCTGTTCCGTCAGCGCTTTGTCGACAACCAGCAGAAGGCCGTCCCCGACGAGTGGCTCGGTGAGCAGGACATCCTAGTCGACGATGACCGCTCCTACACCGTCGAGTTCGGCGATTTTGCCGTTACCTCCAAGCTCGTCAACATCGATGTGCCCGGTTACGGCCAGCCCACCAAGAATCGCCTGCGCCTGTTCGACCTGGCGAGCGTCGACGACAGCCTGGTCCCCGGCAGTTCCATCGACTTCGACAAGACCGAGATCGCCAAGAACCTCACCTTGTTCCTCTACCCCGACGATTCCGACGAGCAGGGCCGCCTGCTTCGCATCTACCAGGAATACTTCATGGTGAGCAACGCCGCCCAGCTCCTGATCGACGAGGCCATCGAGCGCGGTAGCAACCTGCACGATCTGGCCGACTACGCCGTGGTCCAAATTAACGACACGCACCCCACCATGGTCATCCCCGAGCTCATCCGCCTGCTCACCACCGAGCACGACATCGAGTTTGACGAGGCCGTTACCATCGTGCGCTCCATGGTCGCCTACACTAACCACACGATTCTTGCCGAGGCGCTCGAGAAGTGGCCGCTCGCCAGCCTGCAGAAGGTCTCCCCTGCCATCGCCGACATTATCGTCAAGCTCGATGAGATCGCGAAAGCCGAGCACGATGACCCGCGCGTCGCCATCATCGACGAGCACGACACCGTCCACATGGCCCACATGGACATCCACTTTGGCTTCTCCATCAACGGCGTAGCCGCCCTCCACACCAAGATCCTGGAGAACACCGAGCTTCATCCGTTCTACGAGATCTATCCCAAGAAGTTCTCCAACAAGACCAACGGCATCACCTTCCGCCGCTGGATCCATGGGGCCAACCCCGCGCTCGCCAGCCTGCTCGACGATGTGATCGGCACCGACTGGCGCAGCACCGGCGATCTGAGCAAACTCGCCAAGTTCGCCGACGACAAGGACGTTCTTGAGCGCCTGGCCGCCACCAAGGTCGAGGCCAAGACCATCATGCGCCAGTTCATGGCACTCGAGCAGGGCGTGACCATTCCCTCCAACGCCATCATCGACGTCCAGGTCAAGCGCCTGCACGAGTACAAGCGTCAGCAGATGCTCGCGCTCTACATCATCTGGAAGTACCTCGATATCAAGAACGGCAACAGACCTAAGCACCCTGTCACCATCATCTTTGGCGGCAAGGCGGCGCCTGCCTACACTATCGCGCAGGACATCATCCATCTGATCTTGACGCTGTCGCAGTGGATTGCAAACGACCCCGACGTGGCTCCCTACCTGCAGGTCGTCATGATCGAAAACTACAACGTCACCGCCGCCGAGCGCGTGATCCCCGCCGCTGATATCTCCGAGCAGATCAGCCTGGCCTCCAAGGAGGCGAGCGGCACCTCCAACATGAAGTTCATGCTCAACGGCGCCCTAACCCTGTGCACGCTCGACGGCGCCAACGTGGAGATTGCCGAGCTCGTGGGCGACGAGAATATCTATACCTTTGGTGCCTCGTCCAAACAGGTCGAGCAGCTCTATGCCGACGGCACCTATGACGCCGGTGTGCTCTACCGCAAGCCCGGCATTAAACTGCTGGTGGACTTCATCACCAACCCGGCCTTTATGGCGACCGGCAACGTCGAGCGCCTGCAGCGCCTGCACGATGACATTAAGGGCAAGGACTGGTTTATGGCCCTGCTCGACATCGAGGAGTACATCCAGACCAAGGAGCGCGTGTTGGCCGACTACGAGGACCAGGACGCCTGGATGCGCAAGACGCTCATCAATATCGCCAACGCCGGCACCTTCTCGTCCGACCGCACCATCTCCCAGTACAACGACGAGATCTGGCACCTGAACTAATTTCGCTTCCCTTATCCATCCTCTTGAGAAACGGAGTCGTGGCAACACGGCTCCGTTTTTTGTGCCCGCACGTTACCCTGCGACCCAACTCGGCCAAACAATCTCGATCTGTAACAACTACTCGGTAAAAACGGTCCCAGCTGTTACAGATTGAGACATACCGGCCCCTCCCCTTGGGTTTATCTCGATCTGTAACATCTAGCAGCTGAAATTCACCTTTGGTGTTACAGATTTAGATGAAATGGTTAGCTCAGCGGAACCGTCTCGATCTGTAACATCTAACGTCCGAAATCAGCCTCACCCGTTACAGATCGAGACAAACGACCGGTCAGACAGCCCCAACACAAAGAAAGGCTCCCCTCTCGCCCAGTGGACGGGAGGGGAGCCTTATATGTGACCGCGGCAAAAGGATGGCAATACCGCAGTCGCCCAAAGGAAGGGCCTGGATGCACCGGGCCTAGATAAGGTTCTTGCCAGAGACCTTATCGAAGAGGTGGGTCGCGTTCTTCTCGAACTTGAACCAGATGGTGTCGCCAGCCTTGAGCGCGCCCTTGGCCTCGAGGTCGACGACGGGGATAATCAGGACAAACTGGCCGTCGGGAGCGGTCACGTGGACATGCTCGGTCGAGCCCATGAGCTCGGTCACCTCGACGGTACCCTGGAGCGCACCCTCCTCGTCCTTGTCGGCAAGCAGAATCTGCTCGGGGCGCACGCCGGCCGTGATCTCCTTCACGTCGCCGCCGTCCCAGTTGAGAGCAAGCTGAGCGCAGGTCTCGGGGGCGAGCGCCACGTTCATATCCTCGGTCTTGACGGTGAAGCCGTTGCCCGAGCGCACCAGCTGGGCATCGAAGAAGTTCATCTGCGGCACGCCGATGAAGCCGGCGACGAAGATGTTCGCGGGATGGTTGAAGACCTCCTGCGGCGTGGCGATCTGCTGAACAACGCCGTCCTTCATGACCACGATACGGTCACCGAGGGTCATAGCCTCGGTCTGGTCGTGAGTAACATAAATGAACGTGCCCTTGATCTCGTGGCGCAGCTTAATGAGCTCGGCACGCATCTGGTTACGAAGCTTGGCGTCCAGGTTGGACAGCGGCTCGTCCATCAGGAAGACCTTGGGGTCACGCACGATGGCGCGGCCGATAGCGACACGCTGGCGCTGGCCGCCGGAGAGCGCCTTGGGCTTACGGTCGAGGTACTCGGTAATGCCCAGAATCTCGGCAGCAGAGCGAACCTTGCGGTCGATCTCGTCCTTGGGAACCTTCTTGAGCTCGAGCGTAAATGCCATGTTCTCGTACACCGTCATATTGGGGTACAGAGCGTAGCTCTGGAACACCATGGCGATGTCGCGGTCCTTGGGCGCCACGTCGTTGACACGCTTGCCGTCGATGAGCACATCGCCCGAGGTAATGTCCTCCAGGCCGGCGACCATGCGCAGGGTGGTGGACTTACCGCAGCCAGAGGGGCCAACGAGGACGACGAACTCCTGGTCGTGAACGGTGAGGTTGAAGTCCTCTACAGCGAGCACACCGTCCTCGGTAACCTTGAGGTTGTGCTTCTTCTCCTCGGTCTTCTTCTTTTTGCCAAAGAAGCCTTTCTTTTTTGACTCGTTGTTGGGATACACCTTCTGAACATGTTTGAGAACGATCTCGGCCATGTCTCTACCTTTCGATATGCGGCGCCGCGCTGAGGGGCGCCGCAGAAACTTGCAAAACAGTTACGGCATTAGCCCTTGACGGCACCTGCCACCACGCCGTCGATGATGTACTTCTGACAGAGGATGTACATGATAACGATGGGGATAACGACCATCATGATGCAGGCCATCATGGGGCCGAGCTCGACGTGGCCGTAGCCGCCGCGGAAGTACTGGATCAAGATAGGAATGGTCTTGTACTTGGTGGAGTCGAGCGTAAGGTAGGGCAGCAGATAGTCGTTCCAGACCCACATGGTCTCGAGGATGCCGACCGAAAGATAGGTGGGCTTCATGATGGGAAGGACGATCTTAAAGAACACCTGGACCGGGTTGCAGCCATCAATCATGGCCGCCTCCTCGATCTCGAGCGGGATGTTCTTTACAAAACCGGCGAACATAAAGACCGCCAGGCCCGCGCCAAAGCCCAGATAGATAAAGCAGATGTTGAACGGCGTGTTAAAGCCGATGCGGTCCGCCAAATTGGACAGCGTGAACATGAGCATCTGGAACGGCACGACCATCGAGAACACGAACAGGTAATAGAAGAAGTTCGAGATCTTGTTGTTGACACGAACCACGTACCAAGCGCACATGGAGCAGCACACCAAGATCAGCACGACCGACGTGACCGTGATGATGAGCGAGTACATAAATGCCGAGGCAAAGCCCTGCTCGTTAAGGGCGTGCATGTAGTTTGCGAGGCCGTTGAACGTCTCGGGCGTGAGCAGATCGAATGCCGTGGTGGTGCTGATTGCGGTCGCTTTCTTAAAAGAATTAAGCGCAATCATGAACACGGGGTAGATCCACGCGAGCGACAGGATCGTAAAGAAAATCGAGAGCGCGCGGTTGATAACCTTATCGCGTTTCATTACTGCTGCACCTCCTTGGACCTCGTGGCCTTAAGCTGGATCATGGAGATGGCCACGACCAGGATGCAGAAGATAACCGCCTTGGCCTGACCAATGCCCTGCCATGCGATACCGGCACGCGAATAGAACGTGTTGTAGATGTTCAGGGCGAGCATCTCGGTGGAGTGCGCGGGGGCGCCGCCGGTAAGGGCGAGGTTCTGGTCGAACAGCTTAAAGCCGTTGGTGATGGACAGGAACAGGCAGATGGTGATGGTCGGCATCAGGTTGGGGATCTTAACCTTCCAAAACGTCTGCCATGCCGTAGCGCCATCGACCTTGGCGGCCTCGATGTAGTCAGACGGAATGGACTGCAGACCGGCGATGTAGATGATCATCATGTAGCCGACCTGCTGCCACAGGGTCAGGATGATAAGGCCCCAGAAGCCAGCAGCAGAGTTAAGAGCGATGAGCTGGGCGCCCACGTTGGAGAGCAGGCAGTTGATCAGAATCTGCCAAATGTAGCCCAGCACGATGCCGCCGATCAGGTTAGGCATAAAGAAGATCGTACGGAAGATGTTGGTGCCTTTGAGCGCCTTGCGGGTGAGCGCCTGCGCAATGGCCAGGGCGATCACGTTGATGAGCACCGTCGACAGGAAGGCAAACGCCACGGTAAAGAAGAACGACGTGGAGAACTGCGGATCGGACAGCGCGCGCACGTAGTTCTCGATACCGACAAAGTGCGCGTTACTAATGATAATAAACTGGCAGAACGAGAGATAGAAGCCCTGGATAAAAGGGATCACGAACCCGATCATAAACGCCAGGCACGTGGGCAGCATAAAGAGCGGCCACCAGCGCTTGAGTGCTTTGCCCATAAAAGGGTCCTTTCAATATGCAGGGGGCGGGCAAACCAACGTCTGCCCGCCCCCTGTCGCTAATCAGATAGCTTGGGCAGCAACTGCTTACTCGGAAGCGGCCTTCTCGGTCTTCCAGCCATCGACGAAGGCGTTCTTGACGCCGTCCCACTTGCTGTTATCGGCAGCGTAGGCAATCAGAGCCTGCTTGAGGTTCTTCTTCCACTCCTCGGAGGGAATGTAGACGAAGTCCCAAGCGACGGTCTTCTTGCCGTCCTTGGCCATGGCAACGGCCTGCTGCGAGAAGACGTTGGTGGTCTCCTTGGCGCTCTTGAACGGAGCGGTCAGGCCCATCTTGTCGGCGATGATGCTGGTCGGGGTGTCAGCGGTGACGCACCAATACATGAAGTCCTCGGTGGCCTTCTGGGCATCCTCGGAAGCCTGGGAACTGACGCACCAGTAGTTCTCGCCGCCGGAGCACAGGCCCTGGTTCTCCTCGCCGTCAACACCGATGTAGATCGGCATCATGCCAATCTGATCGTCGGTCATGCCGGCCTTGACGAGGTCAGAGTAGGCCCAAGAGCCGTTCTGGTAGAAGACGGCCTTGCCGGTTGCGAACTCGTTGGTGGCGTCGTCGCCGGTCTTGGAAGCAAGCTGCGAAGGATCGCAGGTGGAGTCGGTGATGTACAGGTCGAAGATCTGCTTGTAGTTGTCGAGGAACTCACCCTTGATCTCGTCGTCCTCCTGGTTGTGCTCCTTCTCAAACTCGTAGTAGAGCGGCATGTTGGCAAGGTGGGTGGTGTAGCGCCAGCTGGAGGAGTCGTCCATGCCGGCGGAAGTGAAGGCACCCTCGACACCAAGCTCGTCCTTGCGGGCCTGGATGTCATCGGCACAAGCCTTCAGCTTGTCGAAGGAGTTGATGTCCTCGGCCTTGTAGCCAGCCTTCTCGAGCAGCTGCTTGTTGTAAATAATGCCGAAGCTCTCCTGAACCCAGTCGATGCACACATCCTTGCCGTCGGACTGCAGAGCCAGGGAGTCATCAATGAGCTCACCGCGGAGCTTGGTATCGGACAGGTCGGCGCAGTAATCCTTCCAGTTCTTAAGACCGGTGGGGCCGTTGACCTGGAACAGGGTCGGAGCGGAGCTCTTGGACATCTCGGACTTAAGCTTCTCCTCGTAGGTGTTGGAAGCGGCGGTCACGATCTTGACCTCGACGCCCTTCTCCTTCTTATAGGCCTTGGCGATCTCCTTCCACTCCTTGTCGACCTCGGGCTTGAATTGGAGGAAGTAGACCTCGGCAGCGTCACCAGAAGCAGAGGAGCCGGAGCCGGCAGAACCACCGCAACCCACGAGGCCCAGACCAAGAACTGCAGCCGCGGAACCAGCAAAGCCCAGGAACTGCCTTCTGCTCATTTCGTTCTTCATTACAATCCACCCTTTCACACCGTGGCGGCACCCTTTGCCGCCGCCTTCGGAGATTGGCTCGGGGACTTTGCCCCTTTTGCTGATTTGAACGATACGCTATTTGGCTAGTTGTTTGAACAAGTATTACTAGAGCGGTAGAAAAACTTCGGTGAACGGTAATTTCAACTTGATACTTGACAAGTTTTGTATAAACAATTATTTGTTATCGAATGCAGAGAAAACGCCCGGTCAAGCCGATGTACCGTCGGTTTGACCGGGCGTTTTCTCTTTGAGGCCATGAGTCTCGTCAGGCTGCGAGCTAGCCGGCTATCGCTTGGAATTGACGCGGTAATGGAAGATCTCGGGGTGTGTGCGAGTGTGCGTCACCTCAAACAAGATGCCATCCGAGGTGTACGACTGACTCTCCATGACGGCAACGCAGTTGTATTTGCCGAGGTCAAGATAGCTGCAGTCCTCATCGTTGGCGAGCTCGACACTCACCGTACGACGGCTCGCCATCACTTTGACACCGCGCTTGTGCTCCAGATAGCCGTAAATAGAATCTGCCGCGATCTCGGGAGTCAGGCCCTTGGCGATCGACGCCAAAAAATAGCCATGGTCCACTTGGCGCGCGTTGCCGTTGAGGCTTCGGACACGCACTACGCGAATCAACTCCTCGCCCACCTTAAAGCCCAGGTGACGAGAGAGTTGCTCGGTGCAAACCAGATGTTCGAAAGACTTAACGTCCGTCGATGCAACGGCATTGTTGCGCTTTGCAAACTCGCCAAACGACTCAACCTCTTCGAGTGCGCCCAACATGTCGGTTTCGCCCTTAAGCCAAATAACGCGCACGCCCTTGCCGTGTATGGGCTGCACAAACATCCCGTCGGCCAGCATACCCAAGGCGCGACGGACGGTATTGCGAGTGCATCCGAACTCCGCGGCCAGCTCGGCTTCGGTTGGCAGCATCTCCTGAAACGCATAGGTCCCATTAATGATGCGCGAACGGATCTCGCGGTAGATTCCTTCGTAAATCGCTTTTGGCATGACTTCACCTCTAATGAATATGTATGGCTAGGCAGGATAGCATTTCTTAAAGTTGTTTAAACCGATTATCGGCAAAGCGACAGGATTTAACCGTTGACGGTTTCTGTCGCGCCCAAACCGGTTTCGCTCAAAACTGCCGGTACGACAATCGTCTGGTCCTCTACAATGAATCCATTGTTTAAACGTTTCACCACGCGCAACGCGCCTCGATATTCGGGAGGCAGAACATGCTGCAAAAAATCCAACGCTTTGGCGGGGCAATGTTCGCGCCCGCCATGCTGTTTTCTATATCAGGCCTCATGGTCGGCGTCTCCGCTCTCGCAACGACTGCGGACATCGTCGGCGATCTCGCCGTATACGGAACCCCTTGGTACGTTTTTTGGACCATCATCCAGCGCGGCTCGTGGACGGTCTTTAAGCGCCTTCCGCTCCTTTTTGCTGTAGCGCTGCCCATCGGCCTTGCCCAAAAGCAACCGGCACGTTGCTGCCTCGAGGCACTCGTGGCCTATTTTGCCTATTGCTTCTTTTTGAGCGAAATCGTTAAGCTGAGCGGAGACAATCTTGGACTTAAGTACCCGTCGTCTTTGACCTCCGCTAGCGGCATCACCATCATCGACGGCATCAAGACGCTCGACACCGGCATTATCGGCCCACTGGCGGTATCGGCAACCGTCGTCGCCATCCATGACCGCTTCTACGATGCCAAGGTTCCCGATTGGCTCGGCACGTTCTCCGGCTCCTCACTGGTCTATCTCATCAGCTTTTTCGCTGTGCTCGCCCTTGCCGTTATCTCGGCCGCCATCTTGCCCTTCGCATACACGGCAACCGAAACGCTGCGCCACGCGCTTACGGGCGTCGGCCCCTTCGGCGTGGGCATCTTTGTGTTTTTGGAGCGAGCGCTCGAGCCCATGGGGCTGCACCACCTGCTCTATATGCCCATCTATTACGACAATCTGGTCATTCACGACGGTATTTACGCCACGTGGACCAACCTGCTCCCCATTCTCTCCCATAGCACGCGCCCTTTAAATGAACTTGCGCCCTGGGCAGGTTTTACCGCCACCGGCTGGGTCAAGCTCTTTGGCCTTCCCGCCATCGCAGCCGCGTTCTACTCCACCGCAAAACCAGAGCGCCGCGCCGGCCTCAGGGTCATCCTTGTTCCCGCCATCATCGCCTCGGTGGTTTGCGGCGTTACCGAGCCACTCGAGTTTCTCTTTATGTTCACCCACCCCGGGCTCATTTTTCTCTACGCCGTCTTATCGTCTTGCCTTGCCACAACCATGAATCTCTTTGGCATCGTCGGCATCTTCTCGGGCGGCCTCATGGAGATGGCAGCCTTCAACTTTATTCCGCTCATGCGCACGCATGCCAGTGCCTATCTTTTGGCGCTCGGTATCGGCCTTGCCTTTAGCCTCATCTTTTTTGTTAGTTTTCGAGCACTCATCTTGATCTATGACCTTAAGACGCCGGGCCGCGAGGATCATGTCGCCAATCGCGCGGCAATCGATCATTTAACGGGAAGCGGCTTTGCCAAAGAGCAATCTCCCAATGACGAGGTCAATAGTCAATCCGATCAAGATCACGTCCTCGCTGAGCGGGTAATTCAGCTTTTAGGTGGCGTTGGCAATATTGCGGGCGCAACCAACTGCGCCACGCGCCTGCGCGTCGAGGTCGCAGACCCTTCCATCGTTGCAGATAACGCGTCGTTTGTCGCGGCGGGCGCCAAGGGCCTCATCATTACGGGCAAGACCGCCCAGGTGATCATCGGCATCTCCGTTCCCCGCGTTAAAGAGCATTTTGACCAGATCATAGGCCTCGAGCCGGGATTTGTACCCACCACCTCGGCCTCCCCTGCCGCCAGCCCAACCCACAAGCACGGCGATATCTGCTTCTTCGACATTGACGGCACGCTCGCGTGGCAAGACCCTCGAGTGGCACAAGAGCTTCCCGAGAGCGAGCGAGACCTCTCCCCCTATCCCAATGAAGCGGTCTCGCAAGCCATCCGTGATTTTGTTGCCAAGGGCAATATGGCGTTTATCTGCACAGGGCGCACCTTCAGCTGCATCCACCCCAAACTTCTTGAGCTGCCCTGGACCGGCATCGTCTGTCTTGCGGGCGGTTACGCCGAGATCAACGGACACGCAATTCGCGATCTGTCGATGACGCCCGGCATGCTGCAGCGCCTTGCCCCCTATCTTGAGCAGTCGGGCGAGGTCATCCGCTTTGAGGGCCTCAACGGCGTCGTGCGCATGAGTGCCGATGCCCCCGATGCCCCCGGATACGCGCGCACCCTGGGCGACGCAGTCACGCAGCTGCAACATTACAGTGCCTACAAGATCTTGATGTCTACATCGCTCGCCAACCACATCGCTCAAGATAAGGCACTTGAGCCGCTGCTGTGCTTTAACGAGCTCGAACTCGAGGTAACCGAAATCTCGCCCCGCGAATGCACGAAGCGCGGGGGCATCCAGTCTGTACTCGACGCCCTCGATCCCCACCACGGAACCGTATACGGCATCGGCGACGCCAGCAATGACGTCTCGCTGATGAACGCCGTCGATGTCGGTATCGCCATGGGCAATGCGCCGGACTATCTTAAAAAGCGCGCCGACTACATCACCGACTCGGTCGACAAAGATGGCGTCGTCAAGGCGCTCGAGCACTTTAGGCTTATATAAGCAGCCGGCACGCGCACGCGTCCCGTTTCCCCAAATCGCCAAAACAGACGCGCCGGCAACTCCAATGTGGCAATATGGTATCTGCACACCGCAACGATGCAACCTAAGAAAGAATGCGAGAACCCGTGTCCAGTCCGTTTACCAGCTTTTTAGCCCAGCACTTTGGCCAGATCAACGACTATCTGGCCACGTTCTTTGACGGACAGGCGACCTCTGCCGATATCGAG
>USBA01000025.1 GCA_900552735.1 uncultured Collinsella sp.
GTATTTTTCCCACAGGGATGGAGGCCGAGCCCAACGGCGAGGGCTTGGAGTTTTACCGTCAGGTATTCGAGGCGCTGCGCGAGCATGGAATCGAGCCGCTTGTGACGCTGTCGCACTACGACTATCCGTTGGCTCTGGTCGAGCGCTATGGTGGCTGGCAAAGCCGAGAGATGATCGAGCGGTATGCGCACTACGTCGAGACCGTCGGACGCGCGTACCAGGGCCTCGTGCGTTATTGGCTCACCTTCAACGAGATCAACAGCGTGGCGCTGTCCTATCTCAACGCGGGCGTCACGCTCGAGGATGAGCGTGACCGTGCAGCCGTGACCGCGGCGTTCTCGCACCATATGTTTATGGCGAGCGCTCGCGCTGTCGAGATTCTGCACAAGATCGATCCCGCAAACAAGGTGGGTTGCATGGTCGCTGCCGGTGCGACCTATCCGTACCGTTGTGCGCCCGAGGACGTATGGCTTGCGTATGAGGAGGACCGCGGCCGCTACTTCTACACAGACGTGATGGCTGCGGGCGCCTATCCTGCTTGGAAGCTGCGTGCACTCGAGAAAGAGGGTGTTCACGTGCCCTTTGAGCCGGGCGATACGGAGTATCTGGCAGAGCATACGGTCGACTTCATCTCGTTCTCGTACTATTGCTCGCGCTTGGTGTGCGCCGATGATCAGGTGATCGCCGAGAAGGCGGAGGGCAACGTGTTCCCGACGTTGCGCAATCCGTACCTCAAGGATAAAGAGACTGCCTGGAAGTGGCAGATCGATGCGCTGGGTTTGCGCGTGACGCTTGCCGGCTACCACGATCGTTACCATCTTCCGCTCTTTATCGCCGAGAACGGTGTGGGCGGACTCGATGCGCTGGAAGACGGCAAAGTCCACGATGCGTATCATATTGATTACCTGCGAAGGCATATTCTTGCGCTGCGCGATGCAATTGTCGAGGACGGTGTTGACCTGATGGGATACACGCCGTGGGGCTGTATCGATTTGGTGTCGGCCTCGACGGGGCAGATGAAGAAGCGCTATGGCTTTGTTTATGTCGATGCCGATGATATGGGCAAAGGCACGTTCGATCGCTACCGAAAGGACAGCTTCTGCTGGTACCAAAAGGTCATTGCATCAAATGGCGAGGACTTGAGTTAACTCTTGCAGGTCTGTTGCCCCCGCGGTCCGCTTCGGCCGCGGGGGCTTTTGTTATTGAGGCGGCTGTTCATGAGGAGCATTGCAGGCTGCGGAAACCCGGCACTTGGGGACGTTCCTTTCCTGCCGGCAGCTTGGGACAGTCCTTAAAGGCCGCATCGATCAACTGCGGAAAGCACATCCCAGAATGAGCGTCCAACATGGGGTGCGGTTTCCCTTGAGGCCCTCAATCGGAAAATGCATCCCGGAATGTTGCCGGAAAGTGGAACGTAGTTTCCCAAACAGGCCGTGCGCGGAAAGTGCATCCCGCTATCGAACTTCAAAGCGGGATGCATTTTCCGTGCCAGCAGTTCCGGGCAGCCAGAGACCACTCATTTAAGTCTGTCCCCAATGACTAGTAGTAGGCCCACATGGCTTCGACTTCGTTGAGGACCTCTACGACGCCCCAGCGGCGGGCGCTGCGGCTGGCCGAGTTGGGGTCGTAGACGCCAATCTGGTTGGCATCGTCGATGCCGTAGAGCACGATGTAGTGGCCTACGTTGGTAAACGTACCGGGGCGCACTGCGGCGATGACGGGCGCACCCGAGCGAAGTGCTTGGGTAATCGATTCGCGATCGTTATAGAGCTGTGTTCCGTTGAGCCCCAGCTGCCACGCACCGCCTGTCATAAACGACCACTCGGTGGCACCAGTGGGGGCGTAGTTGCCGGCTTCGGCCAGTGCGCATATATCGACCGGTGTCTTATCGGTGTGGCCGGTCTTAAAGATATAGACCATGGTGAGGCAAGTGGGACCGCAAGCGTTTTCGCGAATAGTGCCACCGGCATAGGGCAGCTCCGACCATGCGGGGTCAATTTGGTAGATGTGGGGCATGGTGCCGGCCTGCCATTGCGAGCGTGGGGTCGAGAACGCAAATGAGTAACCGGGCGCGACGGGAGCTTTAAGCAGCTTGTCCTCGGCAGTGGGCTCAAGACCAGCTGATCCGTGGGAGATACAGGATCCCAAAAACACAAAGACGAGGCAGGCGGCGATGGAGCAAAGCGCAAGGCGTAGGCGGCGGGCCGGAAGCGCGTGGCTTGTGGTGTGCGACGCGGGGTGAGGGGCGGAATTGCCGCGATCGCGTTGAGGTCGCGAAAAGGAGCGCTTGACGTAGTAGTCGGTCTTATGCCGATCGTAGCGGCGTGGCTGCGATGTGTCGGTCTGGCGTTGGCGTGTGCTCGTACTCACGCGGTCTGACTGCTGCACGGTACGGCTTTGTTGCCGCGAAGAAGCCCCGAGCTGCTCTTGGGGGCGCTGCGGGTTGTCGTTGTCGGAGGTGCTTCTGGGCGTTGGCGTGGTGCGGCCGGCAAGGCGCACGCTTTGTGGCCGTTGGTCGCCGTCATTGTATCCGTATGCCATTCGAATCACCTTGCCTCATGTGTAACTTGTCTATCCTACATAAAATGATGCACGACACATGGGTATGTGCGCCAAAAGCCTGACAAATGGTATGAACGTTGCCGCGCCGCGCGCCAAGTGTCACGGCAACAGGTATTCAAAAGCAGACAAGATGAAAGCGTCCAAGACGAATGACGTCTCCCGCCGTTCGTCCCAAAAACGGTGCCGCTCGTTTTGCAGTTCTGCCTTCGGTCGAGCTGCGAGCGGCGCTGCTGCGCCAAGGCCGTATCTTAAAGCCATGGAAAAAAGCGCGCGGCAAAACGGACCGCGCAAGGGGTGACGCCAAGGGGCGTCAAAAAGGAAAGGAGGGGAACAATGGCGGACAAGAATGCAGAAGTTGCAGTCGAGGATAACGGCGGCATGAAGAAAACGCTCTCGCTCTGGAACTTCTTCACCATCGGCTTCGGTGCCATCATCGGTACCGGTTGGGTTCTGCAGGTCGGCGACTGGATGGTCGTGGGCGGCGGTCCCGTTCCCGCTATGATCGCATTCCTCTTGGGTGCAATCTTCCTCGTGCCCGTCGGAGCTGTTTTCGGTGAGCTCACGGCTGCTATCCCCATCTCGGGCGGCATCGTCGAGTATGTCGATCGTAGCTTTGGCCGTACGCTGAGCTACATCACCGGATGGCTTTTGGCCCTGGGCAACGGCATCCTGTGCCCGTGGGAGGCCATCGCCATTTCGACCCTTGTGTCCGAGATGTTCGGCAGCCTGCCCGGCCTTGAGTGGCTGCGCGCCGTCAAGCTCTACACCATCCTGGGGGCCGACGTTTACCTGTTCCCGACGCTGATCGCGCTCGGCTTTGCAGTCTACGTCATCTTCCTCAACTTCCGCGGTGCCAGCTCGGCTGCCAAGCTCCAGGCCTTCCTGACCAAGGCTCTGCTCTGCGGCATGCTGCTCGCCATGGGCGTCTCGCTGTTCACCGGCTCGCCGGACAATGCCATGCCCGTATTCTCCCAGGTCACCGGCGCTGGCGGCGGCAAGGCCGCTACCGAGAGCTCCAGCCTGTTTGCCGGCATCGTGTCGGTCCTGGTTCTGACCCCGTTCTTCTATGCCGGCTTCGACACCATTCCTCAGCAGGCTGAGGAAGCTGCCGAGGGCCTCAACTGGAACAAGTTCGGCAAGATCATCTCCCTGGCCCTGCTGGCCGCCGGTGGCTTCTACATGGTCTGCATCTACTCGTTCGGCACCATCCTCGACTGGCATGAGTTCGTTAAGAGCCCGGTTCCCGCGCTTGCCTGCCTCAAGGGCATCAACATGCTTCTGTACCTGGCCATGCTCGTCATCGCCACGCTTGGACCCATGGGCCCGATGAACTCCTTCTACGGCGCCACGAGCCGCATCATGCTCGCCATGGGCCGCAAGGGCCAGCTGCCCGAGCAGTTCGCCGAGGTCGACCCCAAGTCCGGCGCTCCCAAGCTTGCCTGCGTCGTTCTGGGCGTCATCACCGTCGTCGGACCGTTTTTGGGCAAGAACATGCTCATCCCTCTGACCAACGTGTCGGCTCTCGCCTTCATCTTCTCCTGCGGCATGGTCGCCCTCGCATGCCTGCGTATGCGCTTCACCGAGCCCGACCTGCCTCGTCCCTACGAGGTGCCCGGCGGCAAGTTTGGCATCGGCCTCGCTATCGCCGCCTGCGCCATCATCATCGGCCTGCTCGTGATTCCGTTCTCTCCCGCCTCCCTCAACATGGTGGAGTGGAGCATCGTGATCGGCTGGCTGGCCGTCGGCCTGGCTCTCATGGCCTTCACCAATTCCCGCAAAAAGTAACGCCGAGCCGGGGCGGATCAGGTGCGCGGGCCCCTCTCTTCCGCGCACCGAACCCGGCACCACTTGGGTAGCTTTGTGAGGCCTTAACCCAACACGGCCTCGCCCACTATATGGATCCATAAGGAGGAACCATGTCCACTAAGTATGCAATCGTTGGCGGTAAGCTCATCGACGGTACCGGTGCCGAGCCGGTCGAGAACTCCCTCGTTCTCGTCGACGACAACGGCAAGATCGAGTACGCCGGTGCTATGCAGGACCTTCCCGAGGGCGTTGAGGTTATCGACGCCGCCGGCAAGACCGTCCTTCCCGGCCTGATCGACACCCACCTGCACTTCTCGGGCAACTTGACCGACGATGACACCGACTGGGTCATGCAGCCGCTCCTCGAGAAGCAGGCCGTCGCCGTCAAGCAGGCCTACGACTGCCTCACCCACGGCCTCACCACCGTCTGCGAGATCGGTCGCTTTGGTATCCAGATCCGTGACTGCATCGACAAGGGCGTCTTCAAGGGCCCGCGCGTTCTGGCCACCGGCCTTGGCTTCTGCCGCGTTGCCGGCCACGGCGACTCCCACCACTGCAGCCAGGAGCTCAACAAGGAATCGCACCCCTGGGGCGATCAGGTCGACGGTCCTTGGGATCTGCGCAAGGCCGTCCGTCGTCGCCTGCGTGAGAACCCCGATGCCATCAAGATCTGGGCTACCGGTGGCGGCATCTGGCGCTGGGACTCCGGCCGCGACCAGCACTACTGCTCCGAGGAGATTCAGGCTGTGGTCGAAGAGGCCAAGATGGTCGGCATCCCCGTGTGGAGCCACTGCTACAACAACCACGCCGCTGCCTACGATTCCGTCCGCTTTGGCTGCGAGCAGCTGATCCACGGCTTCGATATCGATGAGCGCACCATGGACCTCATGGCCGAGCAGGGCACCTTCTTCACCCCGACGATCGCCTTCCTGCCCACCTGGTACGCCACCTATCCGCCCGTCTACGTCCCCGAGCTGCACGACAAGTACGAGGGCACCCTGGTCGAGAAGGAGCTGCAGCGCAACTACGACTGCCTGCGCGAGGCCAAGAAGCGCGGCGTCGTCATGACGATCGGCTCCGATTCCTTCTCCTTCGTCACCCCGTACGGCACCTGCTCCATCGAGGAGATGTACGAGTTCGTCGACAAGATCGGCTTCACCCCGGTCGAGACCATCACCTGTGCCACCCTCAACGGTGCCAAGATGTGCCACATCGAGGACGAGACCGGTTCCATCGAGGCCGGCAAGTGCGCCGACCTGCTGGTCGTCAACGGTGACGTCGCCGCCGACATCCACGTGCTCAACACCGACAACATGGACGTCATCATGAAGGACGGCTGGATTGTCGAGGCCGGCACCTTCGGCGAGGCAAACAAGTACAGCGCCTAAGCTACCGTTCATCGATGACTGGATGTAAAACACAGTATTTGATTGCATAATGCAATGGAGAGGGTCGCTTGCGGCCCTCTTTATTGCTATGGGGTGCGTCAGTAAGAAGGGGATGACGGTGGATCTCAATAGGCTGATTCTGGGCAAGAGCTACAACTCTACCAAGGTCTTTCGTACCGCTCAGCATGTGGTTCAAGCCATCTTGCTCGGTATTGTCGTTCCGCTGCTTATCCTGCTGCTCATCTGGGATCTAACCGATAATCCCAATCCCGTTCCGGCCGTTGTCGTCATTGCCGGCTTGGTCATGCTGTGCTTCTTCTTCTCGTACGTCTTTGTCGTTCCCGACGACCTCACATCGAGCGCTACCGACCGCACGCTCGCCATCGCTTCAAAAATATTCGCCTACACGTCGCGCGGCCTTACGCCCGAAGCTGCCCTAGGCGCCTCTAAGATCATCCTGTCCGAAACTATCGCCTCTGCCATCTGCTTTACCGACGGCAAGCAGGTGTTGGCAAGCTGGGGCGAGGACTCGGCAAAATGCCCCGCGGGCACCCCGGTGGTGCTGCGGACTACGCTCAACGTGATCAACAGCGGTGAGCAAAGCGTGTTCTCGCGCGATGCCTCGACCGAGACGGGTGGCTACTTTCCGCGCCTGCGCGCCGGTATTGTCGCACCGCTTACCGTGCGTGGGCATTGCGTGGGCACGCTCGAGCTGTATTATCCCCGTCTGAGCAGCATCGATATGCGCCAGACGGCGCTTGCCTCGGGCTTTGCCGACCTCATTTCCACGCAGCTTGCGAGCTTTGAGCTCGAGCGCCAGGACGAGCTTACGGCCCGCGTGGAGCTGCGCGCCTTGCAATCGCAGGTCGATCCTCATTTTCTATTCAATACCATCAGCACCATCGTGTCGCTCGTACGTACCGAGCCCGACAAGGCGCGATCGCTGCTGATCGACTTTTCCAATTACTACCGTCAGACGCTTTCTGATTCCGATACGCTCACCACGCTCGAGCACGAGGTGGAACAGGGTACTCGCTATATCAATCTTATGCAGGCCCGGTATGGCGACGGCCGTCTGCGCGTCTCGGTCGATATCGACTTTGAGGTGCGCGATTGCATGGTGCCGCCGTTTATCTTGCAGCCGTTGCTCGAAAACTGCATCAAGCACGCGCAGCGCGAGACCGAGCCGCTTTCTATTCATGTTAGGGCTTTCGAGACCGATGACGGTTTGGAGATCATCGTCGAGGACGATGGCATCGGTATGAGCGAAGAGGTCTGCGCGCATCTGTTTGAGCAGCATCGCTTGGAGGAGCCCGAGAGCATTACCGCCGACGGCTCCGTCAAGCGAGGCTGCGGCCTGGCACTCTTCAACGTGCTTCAGCGCATCCATTTCTTTTACGGAGAAGATTCCGGCATGCGTGTGAAGTCCCAGGAGGGCGTGGGAACGCAGGTCATCGTCGAGCTGAACGGCGAGCCGCATGAGCCGGCGCCGTTGACGGCGTAGCACGCGGTTGGATTGAGAGAAAAAGAGGGGAAGCACATATGTCCGAAGGCTGGAACATCTTGGTGGTTGATGACGAGCCTCCCATTAGGGCTGAGCTACGCTATCTGTTGGAAAAGGATACGCGTGTGGGTCAGATTGCCGAGGCGGGCAATGTCACCGAAGCCGTGGAGTCGATTCTGTCGAACAAGCCCGACGTGCTGTTTTTAGACATTACCATGCCCGGTCGCTCGGGAATTGAGCTTGCCGAGACGCTGCAGAACCTAAAGACGCCGCCGGTCGTGGTGTTTGTGACGGCGTTTGCCGAGTATGCGGCCGATGCCTACAACCTCGATGCCGTCGACTATGTCGTCAAGCCGGTCGAGGACGCACGCCTGTCAAAGGCACTCGACAAGATCGAGGCAGCCTTGGGTGCCCGTCGTGTTATCCATGCTCCGCGCCAGCCTTTGCGTCTGACGGTGGACCGCGGGGGCAAAAAGGTGTTCATTCCCGCCGCAGATGTCTGCTACTTTGAGGCGCGCGCCGATTTTTGCAACGCCGTCTGCGCCGAGGGAACGTACCTGATCAATGAGTCGATCTCTTCGCTCGAGCGTCGCTTGGACTCCGAGGGCTTTATTCGCGTTCATCGCAGCTACCTGGTCAATTTGGAAGACGTGCACAATGTTGAGATTGGCTCCACGGGGTTGATGGAGCTCAGGCTCGACCGCGTGAACTCGACGGTACCGGTGTCCCGTCGTCGTGCCGCCGAGGTCAAGTCGCACCTGGGGCTTGCGTAAGAGGCTTGCGTGCCGTCGTTTACCATCGCAGGTTTGGCATGGGCGCGCGGTGGGCATAATGGGTGGCATCGAATGAAATCGAAAGGATCATTATGCCCGCGCTTATCACCCATCATCTGTTTGGCGAGGAAAGCATCGACCGTCTTCCGCAGGGCGTCATCACGTCCGATGAAGAGCGCATTGCCTTTATCTTGGGCAACCAAGGCCCCGACCCGTTTTTCTTTCACATTCTGACACCGCGTGTTTCCGACTGCACGCTGCTGGCGCAGGTCATGCATCGGTCGCGCATGTCTCGCCAGTTCGCGTGCCTGCGCGACGGCGTGTCGCATCTGCTGCCGCGCGACGCCAGCTTGGGTCGCGCTTTTGCGCTGGGCCTGCTGTCTCATTACGTGCTCGACCGCAACGCCCATCCCTTTGTCTATGAGCAGCAGTTTGGCATCGTGGAATCCGACTCAGAGCTTGAGGATTCGAGCAGTCAGGTTCATGCCGTGATCGAGAGCGACCTGGATGTACTGATGCTGCAGCTTAAACGCGCCGGCGCTACGGTCGACGATTACCCGCCGGCGGGCGAGATCGTCACCACCGATCGCATCAATCGCGTGGCCGGCGTGCTGATGAGCTATGTTGCCGGACGCGTGTACGGCATTGACATTCCGGCGGGGGAGTACGGTGCTGCCGTTGCCAATATGCAGCGACTTTACCGCGCGATTGAGCCGGCCGGCTCCGTAAAGACGCGCGCGATCTCGCTGGTTGAGGGCTTGGTGCACGACTACTCGCTGCTCGACGGCCTTGCCCATCGCGTGACGACGGAGCTGCCCGAGCGCACCGGCAACCTGGGCCATCTGACATGGAAGAATCCCTTTACCGACGAGGTCTCGAACGAGAGTTTCCCCGAGGTCTTTGATCGCGCGCTGGTCGATTACGAGTGCACGGTCGCACGTTTTATCGAGACCGGTGACATGGATGCCGTGACCAGTCACGTCAACTACAGCGGTCGCGTGCTCGAAGCCGATGAGGAGTTCGACCGCGAGGAATAGGGCCCGTGCGTGCCCCTTTGCCGAATCCTTACCGGCGGTTCTGGACAATTGGGGTACGATGAACTAACTGCATATCGGGCGAATACGAAGGGTCCCTGTCCATGAAATACACCAAGCTCGAGCGTAACTGGGTTATGTATGATGTGGGCAATTCGGCCCTCGTGCTGCTCAATACCTCGGTGGTGCCCATTTACTTTAACGCCATCAATACCGGCGCTTCTTCGGCCGACCTGGTGGTCGCCTGGGGCAATGCGCAGACGATCGCCTCGCTGGTCATCGCCATGCTCATGCCCATTCTGGGCGCGCTTGCCGACTACGCCGGCAACAAGATCAAGTTCTTCTTGGGCTTCTTCCTCACGGGCCTGGTGCTTTGCCTGGCGCAGGCTATCCCAATGTCCGCCATGGCATTTTTGACCGTGTACGTGCTGTGCACCATCGGCCTTAATTCTTCTATGACGTTCTACGACGCCATGCTGCCCGACATTACCACCGACGAGCGCATGGACGCCGTGTCCAGCTCGGGTTATGCCTGGGGCTACATCGGTTCCACCGTGCCGTTCGTCATCTGCCTGGCGCTCATCATGGGTGGCCCCGCTCTTGGCGTCCCTACCATGCTGGCAACGCGTCTGTCGTTTATCATCACTGGTGCCTGGTGGCTCATCTTTACCCTGCCGCTCATTCGCACCTATAAGCAAAAGTACGGTCGCGAGCGCGGTCCCGAGGACACTATCGGCCACATCGTGGGCGGTGTGTTCTCCGAGGTCGGACACACCATGCGCGAGATCGCCCACAACAAGACCGTGCTGGTCTACATGATCGCGTTCTTCTTCTATATCGACGGTGTGCACACGGTCATTTCCATGGCAACCAGCTACGGATCGGCCTTGGGCATCGATTCGACCCAGTTGGTCCTGGCGCTGCTCGTTACGCAGTTCGTGGCCTTTCCGTCCGCCATCATCTACGGCAAGCTCGCCGGCCGCGTGGGCACGCTCAACATGATCTTGGTGGCAGTCGCCGCCTATATGGGCATTGTGCTGTTCGCCGCGTTCTTCCTAAAGACCGCCTTTGAGTTTTGGGTGCTTGCCATTATGGTCGGCCTGTTCCAGGGCGGCGTGCAGGCGCTTAGCCGTAGCTACTTTGGCCGCATTATCCCCAAGGAAAAGTCCAACGAGTACTACGGCTTCTTTGACATCTTCGGTCGCTATGCAAGCGTCATGGGCACTTTCCTAGTGTCGGTCGTCACCTCGCTGACCGGCAACCCGTCGCTGGGCGTCCTTTCCATTGGCGTGCTGCTGATCGTTGGCTTTATGCTGCTGGTCCGCCTGTCCCGCATGACTCGGGCGGCAGAGCATGCCGCATAGGAGCGAGCGGCTATTGTGCCTGTCCACGGTACTCTTTTGGGGTTATCCGCAATAAACATTGCGACTTGCGAGCAATGATTTGCCCAAGTGGGTATGATGGAATCAGCTAGGTCGCGGGGCGTCGCCTGTGTTTGGCGGCGTCCCGTTTTTGTGTTGCAGGGAGGGTAAGGCATGAACGCCACGGTCGTGATTCCAACGTATTGGGCGGGCGATGACGCTTGCGCAAACGCCCCTGGCACCTATGACCATTCGACGCGACTAAACGCCGACAATCCCGAACTCGACCGCTGCCTGGCCTCGCTTGAGCAGGTACGTGACATCCCGCGCATCATCCTTTTGGTGGTCTGTCCCGTTTCTGCCACAGCGGATGTGTCGCTGCGCGTGCACGAGATTGTCGACGCGCATCCCACGCTCAAGGTCACCGTTGTCACCAACACCCAGGCCTCGCGCATCGCAGACCGGGTTGCTCAGATCGCGCCCAAGGGTTCGGGCGAGTGCGTGAGCCTGCGAGGCTACGGTGCCATCCGCAACATGGGGCTAGCCTGTGCCGCTGTGCTGGGGCATGACGCGGTTATCTTTTTGGATGACGATGAGACTGTCATCGACGCCGACTTTATGAAGCGCGCGACCTATGCGTTGGGGCAGCAGACACGTCAGGGCTTGCCGATCTTGGTCAAGAGCGGTTATTTCTACGATCGCGACGGCTCGCCGCTGGCTCCCACGGACAAGGCGGGCATCTGCCATCGTTGGTGGACCAAGCGCATCGAGTTCAACCGTTGGATGAAAAAGGCGCTCTCGGGCACCCGCATCTCACGCTCCAACTACGTGTGCGGCGGCCTGATGGCCCTGCACGCCCGCGCCTTTACGCGTGTGGCCTTTGACCCGTTTATCACCCGCGGCGAGGACTTGGATTACCTCTTTAACATGCGCATGTTTGGCTACGACGTGTGGTTCGATAACGAGTGGACCGTGCGCCATCTGCCTCCGGAGTCCGAAAAGCGCTCACCGCGCTTTATGCAGGATGTATACCGTTGGTACTACGAACGGGCCAAGCTGACATTCGCCGCGCATCAAAAGGAGCTCATTCCCGTTACGGCGGCATCACTCATGCCCTACCCGGGCCCGTGGATTTCGCGCGAGCTCGACGACCGCGTGCGCAAGACCGCTATGGTCCGCAGCGTGTTTACCCGCGAGCATGAGGGCTACCTGCGCATTTGGCGCCATGGTATCGGCGAGGCAAAGGCCTATGCGCGCCAAAACGCTGCAAGCTACCTGCGTTTCCAGAGCTTTTGGCCCAAGATCATGGACGGGCTTTGGCGTGACGCACAACTGATCAGTATCCTGGAGGGGGCCGAATGATCGACCGCCGCGCCCAGCGCGATAGTTCAATATCAATCTTTCGCATCATTGCCGTTGCCTGCGCCATTTGCGTGCTGGTGTACTTTATTTTTGCCTTGGTGACCGGTATCGAGCCGATCGCCACGGTGATTGCCTGCGCGCTGCTGTGCATCTTTATCTTTTTGACGCTCAATCCCGATTCGGTGCGCTCCCAGTACACCGAGGAGACGCTCTCGGTGGCCTCGGCCATGCTCGAGGACATTAAGGGCGGTCTGACGCAGGAGTCGGCGCGTTTGGTGTGCCAGCGCATTTTGCCCGAGACGCGCGCCATGACGGTGGCCATCACCGACGAGGGCAACGTGCTTGCCTGCGCGGGAGAGTTTGAGGAAAAACTACTGCCAGATTCTCCCATCCACACGCTTGCCACACGCTACGTTATCGAACATGGCATCGTGCAGTCGTTCAACCGTATGGTGGATGTCGTGGGCTCGGACGGCTCGCACAACCAAGTCCCCGCCGGCATTATCGCCCCCATCAAGGTGGGCGATCGTACCGTCGGCACGCTCAAGTTCTACTACAAGACCCCGCGCGCCGTCGACCGTACCCAGTACGCGCTTGCCTCGGGCTTTGCCGAGATCTTGTCCACGCAGCTCGCCATCCACGAGCTCGAGGTGCAAAAGGAACTCACAGCGCGCGCTGAGGTGCGTGCGCTGCAGGCGCAGATTAACCCGCACTTCCTGTTCAACACGCTGAACACCATTGCATCGTTTACGCGCACCGACCCGCTGCGGGCCCGCGAACTGCTTCGTGAGTTCTCATCGTTCTATCGTGCCACGCTCGACAACTCGGGATCGCTCATTCCGGTCTCGCGCGAGGTTGCACAGACCAAGCGCTACCTTACCTTTGAGAAGGCCCGCTTTGGCGAGGACCGCGTGCTTGCGACGTTCGATGTGTCCGAGGATGTGGAAGATACGCTGGTGCCGGCGTTCGTGATCCAGCCGATTGTCGAGAACGCCGTACGTCATGGTATGGGCGATGACGACGCCCTGAGGATCGACGTGACCGTTCACCAAGACGGCGAGGATGCAATCTTGATTGCCGTGGCCGATAATGGCGTGGGCATGGATGAGGGTACCGCCGCCAGACTGTTTGACGAGCGCTCTGCCCGTCCCGACGCCAGCTCTCCCCAGGGTGGCGGCGCCGGTGTGGCCATGCACAATATTTCGGAGCGCATCCATCGCTTTTATGGGCCGCACTCCTATACGCGTGTCGAATCGGCGCCGGGCAAGGGCACCAAAGTGCTCCTTCATCTTGATTTGTCAGAGAGCATCTTTGACATTCAAGAGTAAAATAAAAGGCTACGGGCTCAACGTCATGCGGCGGATGCCCGGCGTAGTTAGTTGACGAAAGGTTTTATCCCTATGCTGCGTGCGATGATTGTGGATGATGAGGCGCCGGCTCGCTCGGAGCTTCGCTTCCTGCTCGAGCAAACGGGCAAGATCGGCACGATCACGGAGGCGTCGAGTGTCCGCTCCGCCATCGAGATGCTTATGGAAAGTCGCGTGGATGTCGTGTTTCTCGATATCTCGATGCCCGGTGCCTCGGGCCTGCAACTTGCCGAGGCGCTGCATAAGCTCAAAAATCCGCCGGCGATCGTGTTTGTGACTGCGTATAGTGACCATGCGGTCGAGGCATTCGACGTGGATGCCGTCGATTATCTGATGAAGCCGGTCGAGGAAGCTCGCTTGGATCGCGCGATCGAGAAGGTCATGCAACGCACCAAGCCGGTTACGGACAGCAAGGTGACCATCGAGCGCATCCCGGTGGAAAAGGGCGGCCGCAAGGTCCTCATCCCCGTGGACGACATTCGCTTTATCATGGCCAAGGACGATTACTCCTGCATCTATACCGTCGATGATCGCTTTTTGTCGACGACCTCGCTGGCGCAGTTTGAGGCCAAGCTCTGCGACTTTGGCTTCTTCCGCGTGCATCGCCGCTATATCGTTAACCTGGCGTGCGTCACGGACGTCGAGACGGTGCCTTCGGGCGCCATCCAGCTGGGCATCACGGGCGTTGACGAACGCGTGCCGGTCTCGCGCCGCCGCGTCGTCCCGCTCAAGAAGGCCTTGAGCCTCTAAGCACATTGGCCCCGCAGCCCTGTAGACCTATCGTCTGCGGAGCCGTGGGGCTTTTTGTATGCACCTGCCGAATCGTTTTTGCGGAAGGGATCCCATGAACAGCGCAAGCGCCAAACGCATCGACATCATCTCGGACACCCACGGCTATCTATCGCCTGCGCTCCTGGACGAGCTTAAGGGCGCAGACCTGATCATCCACGCCGGTGACCTCACATCCGAGATGGACTACGAGCACCTATGCACCATCGCCCCCGTGCGAGCGGTTCTGGGCAACAACGACTACTACCGCGACTACGGCCCCGATGTAGACCGTCTTGCGCTCTTTACCTACGAAGGCCTCAAATTCGCCGTAGCCCACTACCGCGAAGACCTCCCAGTGGGATCCGTAGACGTAGCCATCAACGGCCACACCCACGTAACCAAAGAAGCCCAAGTGGGTCGCTGCCTGGTCCTCAACCCAGGCAGTGCCAGCTATCCAAGAGGCACCCGAGGCCCCACCATGGCCAGAATGCTCGTCAAGGACGGCAAGATTCTGAGCATCAAATTTATTGACCTAGAGTAGGTGCAACAAAAACGGGGGATGCAGATCGCATCCCCCGTTTTTCTTTGAGCCAAAGGCCGAAGTTCAACAACAATCTTAGACAACCCCGCCGAGGAGAACGGGGACCTCGAGCCGCGGAAGCGGCGAGGAACAAAGTCTTTGAAGCAAGTGACGGCAGGGAGGGTCTCCGGGGCCGGCTGGCGCGGGTTGAGTTTGTCGCGAGTTCCGCACGCAAAGGAAAGCACTTAATGTGCTTTCCGTCTTGCGCAGGACTGTAGAGCAGC
>USBA01000026.1 GCA_900552735.1 uncultured Collinsella sp.
CCGACCTATGAGTATGCCATGATCGAAGGCGTCAACGATACGAATCCCGAGATGCAGGCGCTCTGCGACTTCTGCGAGGGAACGCTGTGCCACGTCAATCTGATTCAGCTCAACGACATTGAGGGCAGCCCGCTCAAGCCGTCTCCGATCCACAAGGTCGAAGATCTTCAGCGTCGCCTTGAGTCCCGCGGTATTGAGACCACGATCCGCAATTCACGTGGCAATGACATTGACGCCGCGTGCGGTCAGCTGAAGCAACGCTTCAAGGTTCAGAAGAACGCATAGGGGAGTCACACCCAAAACGTTTCATGTGAAACATAGAACAGCCCCGGTTGCGATAATGCAACCGGGGCTGTTCTATTAATTTGTCATTATATTGAAAGCAATTTTCAATAAAGGTTTTCAGCCAAAATAAGGGGTCCTTGTCTTAAGTATCAGACAAGGACCCCTTTAGAATTGCTGAGTAATTGTTAGGTACCTAATAACCAACGTTCTCCCATTGATGATTAACCCAATCCTGATTAATCTTGGGATTCTTAGTTACCTGAGCGGTTCGCATAGCGACATCTTCCGTCATTACATCCATTTTCTTCTTAGATGTGTCGACAATATCCTGCGCTCCACGAAGCAGTCGACCTCGCAACTCCTCGTCTGTCACGATCTTATATTCGGCAAAGGCACCAGCGGCGACGGTGGTTACCAAAGCAATCGCTGTGAGGAACTTATTCTTCATCCTGATCCTCCTGACCAAATTGAATCATTTCGTCAAGAATGCGAGAAAGCTCTTCTTCGTCTTTAAATTCAATCTCAATCTTATTCTTACCGCGGGAGCTCTTCACTCGCACGTTGGTATTGAAAACCTGACGAAGAACACGAGCAGCCTTCTTAAATGACTGAGGCGTTGCTGGTCTGGGTGCCTTCGGTGTCTCTCCGGCAGAAAATAATGGAGCAAGATTTTCTGTCGCACGTACCGAAAGACCTTCTGCGACTACTTTCTCAGCAAGCCTGATACGGGCATCTTCATAGGGAACAGCTAAAATCGCCCTTGCATGGCCAGCGGTTAGCTTTCCTTCAAAAATCATCTGTTGAACAACATCAGGAAGGTCTAGAAGTCGGAGGGAATTGGTGATTGCAGAGCGCGACTTACTAACAGCCTTTGACAGGGCCTCCTGCGTCATGCCACTTGCATCGATAAGCTGGCGATAGCCCTTTGCCTCTTCAACAGGATTCAGATCAGAACGCTGAAGATTCTCGATAAGCGCAAGAGCGAGCATCTCTTCATCATTAACATCCTTAATGATGACAGGCAGTTCTTCGAGGCCTGCGAGTTTTGATGCCTGATAACGACGCTCACCGGCAATGATCTCATAACCGTTGCCGTGCTTACGAACCAAAAGCGGCTGTAGGACACCATGCTCTTGAATTGACTCGCTCAGTTCGCGAAGTTCGGTTTCGTTAAAGTGAATTCGCGGCTGATTTGGGTTTGGAACAATATCTTCAATTGGAAGCTTAGTCTCCGCTGCGGAATTTGAAGCGGAAGCTGCAGAACCACCGGTCTCATATTCAGCTTCAGATACAAGCGCGTTAAGTCCACGGCCTAATCCGCCGCGTTTCTTTGCACTAGGCACGTTTGATCACCTCTTTTGCAAGGTTCATATATGCTTTTGCACCCTTATTTTGGGGTGCATAGGTAATTACAGGCTCACCAAAAGACGGAGCTTCGGAGATTTTAACCGTACGAGGAATCAATGTCTTAAATGCTTTGTCGCCAAAGTACGACTGAACCTCTTCAACGACCTGATTTGAAAGAGAAGTACGCGAGTCATACATCGTCATAAGCACGCCATACGTATCCAAACCCTTATTCAGACGCGATTTGACCATCTTCATTGACTCAAGAAGCTTCGTTACGCCCTCAAGCGCGTAATACTCGCACTGAATTGGAATCAAAACGCTATCTGCAGCCGTTAGTGCATTGATGGTTAGAAGTCCAAGCGAAGGCGGACAGTCAATGAAGATGAAGTCAAACTCATCCTGAATCGGCTCAAGCAGATCTTTTAGACGTGTTTCGCGTGCAATTGCACTCACAAGCTCAATTTCTGCGCCTGCAAGCTGAATTGTTGCGGGAATAACGAACACCTTTTTACAGTTCGTATCAAGAACGAGCGATTCTGCAGGCACGTCATTCAACAATGCATCATAAATGCAGTGATCAAGGTCTTCTTTTTCGATTCCAAAACCACTCGTGCTATTACCTTGCGGGTCAAAATCGACAATGAGCGTCTTCCGACCTTGTTCACCCAGTGCTGCGGCAAGATTTACAGCCGTCGTCGACTTACCGACACCGCCTTTTTGGTTGATGATTGCAATGATACGCGTGTCTTTTGCGCTCTTGGAACGCTTAACGTCGCGAAATCCCACGGTCCCTCCTGCTGTGTATTAATGCTGTTAAACGGAGGATGTTTCACGTGAAACATTCCGATTCGATATCAACTACGATGTTTCACGTGAAACATTTCAAGTCGATACTAACCATTATGTTTCACGTGAAACATCTAAGCAAGCGGATTCTTCTTAGCCATGCCATTTGCACGCGGTAGAGAAACGGATGCTGGGCGCGTCTTCTTAAGAATAATGAACTCACGATGACCTAATCCATCAGGTAATTCTAAATCATCGGTAAGAAGCGTTGTAAAGCCACAGATCTTAGAAGCAGCCTCGCCTGAATCAAGCTCTTCATCTGTGGGATTGCCCTTAGTAATGACAAAGAGTCCACCGTCTTTCAAATAAGGAGAAGCATATTCAACAAGAACTGGGAACGGAGCAAGTGCACGAGCAGTAACAACAGCAAATTGCTTCTTATGAGAACGTGCATATTCTTCTAGACGATCATGAACAGCATGGGCGTGCTTCAGGCCAAGGCTCTTAACAAAAGAGTTAACAGCATCAACTTTCTTACCAACTGAATCGATATAGGTTGCCTTACGACCACTGGCAATAGTCAGAGGAATACCAGGGAAACCAGCACCAGTACCCATATCAAGTAGCGCACCCTCAGGGGCATTATTGATATAAGGAAGTAATACAAGTGAGTCCAGAATGTGAAGAACTGCAGCATCGTCGACATTCAGAATGCGCGTAAGATTAGTAGCCTTATTGGTCTCCAATACAAGATCCAGATGCTGAATACAGACGCGAAGCTCGTCATCGGAAACCTTCAATGAATAGTCTTTGCAATAAGAAGCAAGACGGCAAAGCATCTGGTTTGCTTGCTCATCAGTCAATACAAACAAGATGACTCCTTTCTGACAAAAATCAGTGTATCGAGAACTTTTGACAAAAAAAGGGGACGTGGAAACCACGTCCCCTTAGCATAGACTCGAGAAGATTATCGAGCAACAATCACAACATGGCGATCGGGGTCAGAGCCCTCAGAATGCGTGTCGACAGCATCGTTACCACGAAGGGCAATATGAACCAGTCGACGTTCGTAGGCATTCATAGGCGGCAAGGAAACACTTTTATGAGTGCGAATAGCGCGCTCGGCAGCGGACTGGGCCATAGAAGCAACCTTGTCCTGTCGCCGGCTCTTATAACCTTCGACGTCGACGACGACCGGATACCTAAAGCCAAGCTTGCGACTCACCAACAGGGAGAACATAACTTGAAGAGCATCGAGGGTACGTCCATGACGGCCAATGAGAACAGCAAGATCAGGAGCAGTTACGTCCAGGATCAACTCGCCCTCGTCACCCTCATACTCATCGATGGGTGAGTTCGCCGCATCGAAGTGCGAAAGGATGGAACGCAGAATGGAAATAGCCACATCGGCAATGGTGTCGAGCTCCTCATCGGTCAGCTCTTCACCAGCCTTGTAACGCTGTGCAATCTCGGGATAATCGCCCGCGACCCGCGGGGCAACCTCCTCAAGCATATCCTCGACGATCTCTTCAGACATAACGAACTCCAAAAGTTAGGTACCTAAATAAGAATACTATCCCACTACTTCTTCTTGTGCGGACGCGGCTTCTTCTCGCGACGGGTAACCTCGACCTGCAGCGGAGCGTTCTTGAGGCGCTCCTCCTCATCGGCCTTAGCCTTGTCGATAACCTTCTGCGTCACGAAGATCTGCTGGATAACCTGCCAGGCAGAAGACACATCGTAGTACAGCAGAACGCCGACGGGCAGGCTCCAGCCCATCCAAAGCATCATGACGGTCATGACGACGGCCATCATGCGCATGCTCTGGGCCTGCTGACCGGTCTGATTGCGAGACATATACAGCTGCGGAATCAGGGTCAAGACAGCGAACAGAATCAGGCAAACCAGTGCAGGCAGCGCAACCATAAAGCCATCGGCAAAAGAAGCGCTCGGCGTGGTGGTAAGGTCAGGCAGGATGTTGAAGAACGAGAACGTGCCGTCGCTAAAGTACTGCGGCAGGTTACGCAGCAGCGTAAACAGGGCGAACAGGACAGGCATCTGGATCAACAGCGGCAGACAACCAGCCATGGGGTTGAACTTGTTCTCGCTGTAGAACTTCTGCATCTCCTCGGCCTGACGCTGGGGATCGTCGGCATAGCGCTCCTGGATCTCGAGCATCTTAGGCTGCAGCACCTGCATGCGAGCCGTCGACTTGGTCGACTTGAGCATAAGCGGCGTCAGCAGCAGACGGATGATGACCACCAGGATGATGATGGACAGGCCCCAGTCGACCGCAAAGGTCTGGATGAGCTTGAGCAGCTCGAAAAGGATGTTAACGATCCAATCCCACATGTAAGTTTTCCTCCGATAGCGAGTGCCCGCTAGGGCACAGGGTCATAACCGCCGACGTGCAGGGGATTGCAGCGAGCGATGCGCCTCACGGCAAGCCAGCAGCCTCTCAAAACACCGTACTTCTCAATCGCCTGAACGGCATATTGCGAGCACGTTGGGTAATAAATGCAGGCGTCAGGCAATAAGGGCGAAATAACCTGTTGATATATGCGAATAGGAGCGATGGCAACACGTCGCAAAACGTGATTGCTCATCGCTCCTCCCCGGCAACGCCGGCGCGTTTCATAAGCGAACGCAATGCCTTGTCCATCTCCTGAGGCGAAGAGATCCTCGTCTTGGGAGTAGCGAACAAGATGATGTCATAACCCGCAACGGGAAATCCGCAGCTGCGGGCGGCCTCGCGCATCACACGCTTAGAACGGTTGCGCACGACTGCGCAACCGAGCCGTTTAGCACCAACGAAGGCGACCCTTCCGGAGTCGCCTTCGCCAACCGATTCACATATGGTCATTCGAATCAGAGGGTGATTGAAACGACGCCCCTGACTGAACACATGCTCGAAATCTTGCCGAGACTTAATAGTCTTCATGCGAGATGTGTGTATCGCTGCTAGACAGTGAGACGCTTGCGGCCCTTGGCGCGGCGACGGGCGAGCACGGCACGACCACCCTTGGTGGCCATACGGGCACGGAAGCCATGGGTCTTGGCACGCTTACGCTTATTAGGCTGATACGTACGCTTCATCTTAAGTTCCTCCTGCTGCATTTCGAGTGTCCGCGGGAGCGCGGACGCAGATATAGACACGTGAGCTTGAAGATTGTAGGGAAATCAATGTTCAAATGTCAAGAAATCAAAGGTAAAAGGTTGCGTAGTTCACACGGTTCCCCCATAAGCTCAACCGAAATTTGCGCCGCATTACAACTTTTCACGATATTTCATCGAGTTTTCGACAGGTCATGTTGGCAATGTTGAGAACTTTTCGCCTGTTTTCCAAAGTTTTCAACAGGTTTTGAAAAGTTGTCGAAAGATGAGAAACATTGCACGGTGAGCTACTATTTGTTCGAAACCTTTTGAAAGATTGCGAGCGGCATGTCTGACGACTTTTACACCATGGTCGATTCCGGAGACCCGGCACCCGACAACGAGCACATCACCGGCGTACGCGAAGAGCGTGGCCAGGAAGAGCAAGCCGCTGCGAAAGCGCAGGCTGCCATGTATGCCGCACGCATCGCGGTCTATGACGACATGCTGTCGACGCCACGCGTCATCGTCATCGAACCTAAGGACGTGCGCACCTATCTGGAAGAGACAACCAACACCGTCTACCAGTGCATGAAAGAACAGGGCGGGCACATCTCGCTCATGGTTATCCGCGAGATTGTCGAAAACTTTATCCACGCCCACTTTGCAGAGCCCATCATCTCGATCCTAGACGGCGGCGACACCATCCGATTCGCAGACCAGGGACCGGGGATCGACGACAAGGAGCGCGCGTTCGACTTTGGCGTTACCAGCGCAAACAGCAACATGAAACGATACATCCGCGGAACCGGAGCCGGGTTTCCCATGGTGCAGGAGTACCTGGAAAACGCCGGCGGCGCTGTATCCATCGAGGACAACATGGGCAACGGCACCGTGGTCACGGTAAGTCTGGACCCCAAGCGTGTGCAGGAAATCGAGCGCGCCGGAGGGCGGGGCGCTGCTGTGCGCCCCGAGACGGAACAGCTGGCATATCCCCTATCTAGCACGTTTGCACAGCAGCCTGTGGCGCAGCAGATGCAGCAGCCTGGAAGTTTTCCCACGCAAGACCCCCAGGCACCGCTGGGCAACGCAGTGCAAAACATGCCGGAGGGCATAGGCTCGGCAGATCTGGACACAGGCGCCGTGCAGCAGACGGTAGCCATGCCAAACATCGCGCAAATGGGCTACCAACCACACCCGCAAGGATATCCTCCCCAATATATGCCGCAGCAGGGATATGCCCAGCCGTATCCGCAGCAGTATCCTCAGGGGTACCAGCAGCCGTATCAGCAGATGCCGCAGGGAAACCTCAACCCCTGGACTCAGCAGATGCCGCCGCAGCCTTACCAACAGTGGCCGCAAAGTTTTCAACAGCAGATGCCGCCCATGCAGAGTTCTCAACAACCAGCAGCTCAAATGATGTATCCTAATGCGGCGAATCAATACGCGCAACCGCAGTCGGACGTGTTTGTAAGCGAACGCGGCAACGCCGCATTAGGGTATCTGGCCCAACATCAAGAGTGCGGCGCGACGGACTTGGCGCGGGCGTTTGGAAACTCTGCACCCACCTGGTCGCGCACGCTCAACGATTTGGCGCAGACGGGCTTGATAGTCAAACATGGGCAGAAATACCATCTGACCGAAATCGGAAGCGCTCGCGTGCGGGCCCAAGATTAAGGAACGGGAGAGACAGTGGACGAGGAAGCAAGCATCATCCTGGGGGATGCCATCGCCTTTTGTCAGCGCGACGGCCAAGATGTGCGCCTCATCAACATGCTGGGGCAATCGCGTGCTGTGAGCCTGACCGAGGACACCTTGACGATTGAGGCCCCCTCACGATTTGCCATCGCTCAGCTCAAAAAGCATCAGCCGACCATCGAGGCGTACCTGGAAGAGATCGCCTTTGCACCGATTGCGCTCAACATCGTGGCACCACAGGGCTCCGCGGCAGATAACGCCGCACCCGCGGCACCCGTCGTTCCCCCGGCGGCGCCAGCTACCACCACAGTGTCGGCTCCCGAGCATCAAATCGGCGATGTTTCCCGTGAAACCATGCCCACCGTCTCGACGCCGGCGGCCCCCATGTCCGCTGCCACACACATGCCTATCGCGCACGACGCAACACCGGGCGAGAATTCGGGCATCGCAATCAAAAACACGCTTTCGGCCGACGATTTCCGCCGCATGATGAACCAGATGAAAGGCGAGGCGCCTGCAAAGAGTGCAAAACCAGCCTCCACATCGCCCATGAGCGTCCCCGCAGCTGCGGCACCGATCGAGCAGAACACCGACGGCGCGCCGCTCGCGGCCAACTCGAAATTCACCTTCGAAAACTTTGTCTACGGCCCAGAAAACAGCCATGCCTATCGCTCAGCCCTCAAGTTTGCCGCGCTCGCGGACGAACGCGGCACATGCACATCCCTGTTCATCTATGGCAAATCGGGGCTGGGCAAGACCCATCTGCTGCTCGCCATCAAAAACGAGCTCGCCGAAAAGTCGCCCGAGATCAAGGTAAAGTACGCCAACTCACAGGCGTACCTCGATGACCTGATGACGGAGTTCGACCGCCAAAAGAAGAGCAACGCCCCCATCATGCAGGCATACCACGACGTGGACGTGCTCATCATCGACGACATTCAAAACATCATCGGCAAGCGCGCGAGCGTGGACTACTTCTTCCAGCTCATGGACGAGTTTATCCGCAACAACAAAAAAGTCGTCATCGCAGCCGACCGTGCGCCCAAAGACCTGAGCATGGACGAGCGCCTTACCAGCCGTTTTAATGCCGGTATGCTCTGTTTGGTGGCGGAGCCCAGCTACGAGATGAAATACAAGATCTTGCAGCGCTACTACGAGAACACGATAGCCGCCGCACCCGAGGCGGGTGACGACTCGCTGCTGGCGGCCTATGGCGGCGATGGTGGGCATCTGACCGACGAGCACTTTAAGCACATGGCAGAAGTCTCGGGAACCAACATCCGCGAACTCGAGAGCTTCTGCGAACGCTGCGCCGGCGAGGCAGGAGACCGCGAACGCGAGGGCAGCGAGCTCAGTTTCGACGACATCGACGCCATCGCAAGTCAGTACTTCGATACGTCGGCCAAAAAGATCAACGTGCAGACGGTCCAGTCTGTCATTGAAGAGCAGTACGGCGTGACGCACGAGGAGCTCATCGGCCCGCGCCGCAACGCCAACATAGCCAAAGCCCGCCATATCGCCATATATCTGGCCATCGAGATGTGCGAGATGACGACTACGGCGGTGGGCGCGGAGTTTGGCAACCGCAACCACTCAACCGTCAGTACGAGCTATAAAAAGGTTCAGAAGATGATTCAGGAAGACCGCACCATAACCGAGGATCTCAAATCGCTGCGAGATAGAATTACACTGCGCTCGTAGGGAAATAGAGACACCTGTTGAAAACTTGTCGAAACGCCGGGCATAACGTGTCTAAAACTCGCCCCAAGGCGACGAAAAGTTTTCCGCAGGTTTTGAACGTGGAAAACACGGTCGGTTGCGCACAGGTTGCTGTCGATTCTCTTTTTGGGGTTGACAAGCGCTTTTGGGAGTAATCAACAGTTTCGTCAGTGCTATTACTATTATTAAGATATTTATATCTATAGAAAGGTATTAAAAGATGAAGTTTACCGTCAGCCAAAGCTCGCTCACGCAAGCCATTGGCGTCGTTATGAAAGGCGTCGCTTCGGCATCTACCCTTCCCATCCTGTCGGGCGTGCTCGTTAAGGCGCAGGACGGCATCTTGGAATTCCAGACCTCTAACTACACCATCTCGATTCGTCATCGCATTGCCGCGCATGTCGAAGAAGAGGGCGAGATGGTGATTCCCTGCAAGATGCTCTCGAACATTACGAAGACCCTTCCCGACGCCCCGGTTACCTTTGAGCTCTCGGAGCGTCAGGTGCTGATCGGATGCGAGAAGAGCTCCTTCCGCCTCAACACGCTCGACGCCAACGATTTCCCCGAGTTCCCCGCCTATGCCATCGAAAGTGCGGTGGAGCTCCCGACCGATATCCTGTCCGAGATGGTCAGCCGCGTGTGGCGCGTCACTTCGACTGATAAGGCCCGCCCCATCCTGGGAGGCGTTCACATGAAGGTCGAGAACAACACCGTGCGCCTGGTGGCAACCGACTCCTTCCGTCTGGCTGTATGCGACACCCAGGTCGAGACCTCGACGCTCGAGGGGTCCTTTGAGCTCAACGTTCCGGCCGACGCCTTCAACGACGCCCTGAGCATCATGGCCAGCCAGGCGACCATCATGATCGGCGCCACCGACACCCAGGTTGTCTTTGAGGCCGGCAACACCACCTACGTGTCGCGCCGTATCGAGGGCGTGTACCCCAACTACAAGCAGCTCATCCCCGATTCGTGCGTGACGAGCGTCAAGATCGACGTGGCGGCTTTTAATGCCGCCCTCAAGCGCGTGGCGGTCATCGCGAGCGCGAACCCCGCAGTCAAGTTCGAGATCGATGTCGAGAACGGCCAGATGGGCCTGTCCTCCATCTCCAATGACCAGGATCTGGCGCAGGAGACAATCGATGTCGAGGCCGAGGGCGAGTCGGGCACCATCGCCTTTAACTACCACTACATCTTTGGCTGCCTCAATGCCCTATCCAAGGAGAAGGAGATCACGCTGGAGCTCAAGAGCTACTCGCAGGCGGGTATCTTTAAGTCCTACGACAAGATCAACTATCTGTACCTGGTCATGCCGGTTCGCATCTAGCGCTGCGCCATGACCATGTTTGCCCGCAACCTTTCCGTCGCGCGCTACCGCAGTTTCGATAGCTACCGTCTTGACCTGGACGAAGGCGTGACGGTGCTTGCGGGACCCAACGCGGCGGGAAAGACCAACCTTATAGAGGCGCTGCAGCTTTTGACGAGCGGCGCCTCGTTTAGGCATCCCACCGCTACCGAGCTCGTGCACGACGGCACGGGCTCGTGCAGGCTCGAGTTGAGACTCGAGGGCGATGGCCGCGTGCTCGATATGGGGCTGGGCGTTGAGGACGGCAAGCGCTCGTTTAGCCGTAACGGCAAGAGATGTTCGGCCGCCGGCGTGCGCGGGGTTTTGCCGAGCGTGCTTTTTTGCCCCGATCATCTGGATATGGTCAAACGCGGTGCCAGCGTGCGTCGGGCCGCCCTCGACGACTTTGGCGTGCAACTGAGCGCCCGTTACGCCGACCTGGCGAGCACCTACGGGCGTTGCGTGACGCAGCGCAACGCCCTGCTCAAGGAGTCCTGGTGCTGCCGCGAGATGCTCGGCGCATGGAATGACTCCATCGCTCGCGCCGGGTCCGCCCTGCTCGTGCATCGTTTGGCCCTGCTCGACCGACTGGCAGGCCATGTGCGCGCCGCGTATGGGCAGGTGGCGTCCGGTGAGGACGCAGGCGTGTCCTATGTGTCCACACTGGGGGATTTGCCTCAAACCGAGGGGCGCGAGGAACTTAAGGGCTGGGCGTACGAGCATATGCTCGCGGCCCTCGATGAGCGTGCCGATGAGGAGATGCGCCGCGGCGTGACGCTTGTGGGTCCGCATCGCGACGAGATTGAGTTTACCGTTGCGGGTCGATCTGCCCGTTCGTTTGCCAGCCAAGGGCAGCAGCGAACGCTGGTGCTTGCCTGGAAGGTGGCAGAAGTGGCCGTGGCGCGCGATATCCTGGGCACCGCGCCACTGCTGCTTTTGGACGACGTGATGAGCGAGCTCGATGCCGGGCGTCGAGGCGCTTTTCTGCAGCTGATCGGTGATGACATCCAGACGGTCATAACCACGACCAACCTGGGGTACTTTACCGATGACCTGCTTGAACGAGCCAAGGTGGTGAGCATGGGTGAGGCGTGCTAATTACGAGCGCGAGAACGGAACGGTTGCCTTTGGCGGCTTTTTGGATGCCGAGCGTCAGCGCATCCTGGCGGCCGCGACACCTGAGCGCCGCGCGCAAATGGAGGCTGCCGAGGAGTCGCGCGCGGTCTATCGTGCCTGGAATGCGGTGTGCTCGGGCACGCGCGAGGGACGCCACGTGACGGGCCTACGCTACCTGCCCGAGTCCAATGAGCTGCTGGTGTATCTCGATTCGCCCTCGTGGACGCAGGAGATGACGCTGCTGCGCGAGATCATCCGGGCGCGCATGGAGCGGGCCGGCGCGCATGTGGACGGCCTGGTGTTCAAAACGACCGCGCTCGGTCACACGCCGCCGGCTGCCAAGGAGCGCCTGCGCCCGGCCGTGACCGAACGACCGCCGGTTCCGCACGCCGATCTAAGCGAAGCCGAACGCGGCGAGATCGAGCGCCAAGTGGCGCCCATCGAAGACCAAAAACTGCGCGAGGCCCTCGAGAATGCCATGAGAGCCAGTGCCGAGTGGGCCAAGGGCGTGCAAAGCAAAAAAGAGCCTTAAATCGCATCTGGTGGCCTTGTAGAGCCAAATACCCTCGTTCCCGAGGGTATTTTTTTACGATAAACTAGTAAGGCTGTACACATTTTCTTAGCTGAAGGAGGACGTGTGGCAAACGAAAACGATTACGATGGCGGCGAGATTAAGATTCTCGAAGGTCTCGAGGCCGTTCGTAAGCGCCCGGGCATGTATATCGGCTCGACGAGCGCCAGCGGTCTGCATCACCTGGTGTGGGAGATCGTTGACAACTCCGTCGACGAGGCCATGGCCGGTTTCTGCACCGAGATCCAGGTGACGGTCCACGCCGACAACTCCATCACGGTCGTCGACAACGGGCGAGGCATCCCCGTCGACGAGCATCCCATCAAAAAGATCCCGACGCTCGAGGTCGTTATGACGATCCTGCACGCCGGCGGTAAGTTCGATAACTCGGCCTACAAGGTCTCGGGCGGACTGCACGGCGTGGGCATCTCCGTCGTCAACGCACTGTCCAAGCGCGTGGTCGTGCAGGTGCGCCGTGATGGCAGCGTCTACGAGATGGAGTTCTCGCGCGGCAAGACCGTCAAGAAGATGGAGGTCGTGGGCACCTCGGATTCGACGGGCACCACCGTCAGCTTCTGGCCCGACGACGAGATTTTCGAGACCTGTGTCTACGATTTCGATACGCTGCACAACCGTCTGCAGGAGACGGCGTTCCTCAATAAGAATCTAAAGATTGTGCTGACCGACGAGCGCGAGGCGACTCCCCACGTGGAGGAGTTCTGCTACGAGGGTGGCATCATCGACTTCGTCAAGTTCCTCAACGACGGCAAAGACGTTCCCGAGGCCTTCAAGGAGCCCATCTATATCGAGGGCAAGTCGGATCCGGATGCGCCCGTGACCAAGATGGGCGAGGTCGAGGTGTCCCTGCAGTGGAATGCCGGCTACGGCGAGAACGTCATGTCGTTTGCCAACGACATCTACACCCCCGAGGGCGGCATGCATCTCGAGGGTTTCCGCACCGCTCTCACCCGCGTGATTAACGATTACGCCCGCAAGCAGAACCTGCTCAAGGAGAAGGACGCCAACCTGAGCGGTGACGACGTGCGCGAGGGCCTTTCGGCCGTCATTTCGGTTAAACTGCCCGATCCGCAGTTTGAGGGCCAGACCAAGGCCAAGCTCGGCAGCTCCTACATGCGCGCGCTCACGCTCAAGATCGTGACCGATGGACTGACCGATTATCTGGAGGAGCACCCCAAGCCCGCCCGCGAGATCGTCAAGAAGGCCCAGCAGGCCTGCAAGGCCCGCAACGCCGCCCGCAAGGCGCGCGAGGCGACCCGTCGCAAAAGTCTGCTCGAGACGGCGTCGCTGCCCGGCAAGCTCGCCGACTGCTCGGTGCGCGATGCCGAGCTGACCGAGCTCTTTATCGTAGAGGGCGACTCGGCAGGCGGTTCGGCCAAGGACGGCCGTCGCCGAGACATCCAGGCGATTCTGCCCCTGCGCGGCAAGATTTTGAACGTCGAGCGCGTGGGTGACCACCGCGCGTTCTCGAGCGACACCATCCAATCCCTGATCACCGCGATCGGCTGCGGCGTCACGACGAGCGCCGGCGACGGTGGCGACTTCGATATCAGCAAGGCGCGCTACCACAAGATCATCATCATGACCGATGCAGACGTTGACGGTGCGCATATCCGCATCCTGCTGCTGACGTTCTTCTACAAGTACATGCGCCCGCTGATCGATGCCGGCTATGTCTATGTTGCCTGCCCGCCCATCTTTGGCATTAAGGTGCGCAACAAGATCCACTACGTGTATCCCAACGGCCGCCAGCCCGAAGACGAGATTCTGCGCGACACCATTCAGAGCTTGGGCCTGAACCCCGACGACAACGACGAGGACGGCAAGGCCAAGGACGGCAAGATCACCAAGAAGCGCAAGGGCTATACCGTTCAGCGCTACAAGGGCCTGGGCGAGATGGACCCCAAGCAGCTTGCCTCGACGACGATGGACCCCAAGACCCGTATCCTGCAGCGCGTGTCGATCGAGGACGCCGTGGTGGCGGACCGCGCCGTGCGCGAGCTCATGGGTTCCGAGGTCGGCTATCGCCGTGAGTACATTGAAAAGCATGCGCATGATGCACGATTCCTTGACGCTTAAGAGGAGGTAACGTGGCAGACGATATCAACAACAACGAGGGTATGGACGAGGCCGGCGACGCCGGCATGCCCGATGATCTGAAGCGCCTGCTCGCCCGCGCTGAGCAGGGCGAGGACGGCGATCCGGATTCCTATAACCCCGACGCCGAGGATGAAGAGGATGAGGATGACGACGCCGAGCTCGAGGAGAGCTTCGGTGCGGTCGATCGTGGCGCCTCGGCCGGCGAGGATATCAACGGCGGTCAGCTCCAGATTTCGGAGTTCGGCCGCGAGATGAAGCAGTCGTTCATCGAGTACTCGATGTCGGTCATCACGGCGCGCGCCCTGCCGGACGTGCGCGACGGCCTAAAGCCGGTGCACCGCCGCATCCTGTACGCCATGAACGAGAGTGGCATCTACCCCAACCGCCCGCATAAGAAGTCGGCCTGGACGGTCGGCGAAGTTATCGGCAAGTACCATCCGCACGGTGACTTCGCGGTTTACGAGGCCATGGTTCGTCTGGCGCAGTGGTTCTCCATGCGCACACCGCTCATCGATGGCCACGGCAACTTCGGCAACATCGATGGCGACGGCGCGGCGGCCATGCGTTATACCGAGAGCCGCCTGGCAAAGCC
>USBA01000027.1 GCA_900552735.1 uncultured Collinsella sp.
ATGCTCGATCCCGAGTACGCCGAGCTCAAGGAGCTCATCGGCCTGGACAAGACGAGCTCCGTGCTCTGCTTCTCCACGGAAGGTGACACGGACCCCGACCAGTATCGCCGCATTGTCTGGGAAGGCGAATATCCCACTTGCTAATCGTTGGGGCGGAGTAAATAGGTATCGCTCCGCCACCTCACAGGTAGATTCCTTCGTTTGAAAGGTTATGAATAATGGCTAAAGAACTCGATTTCGACGCTATCAAGGCTGCTGCTGAGTCCCATCGTGCTGATATGACTCGCTTCCTGCGCGCCATGATCTCCCATCCCTCTGAGTCCTGCGAGGAGGGCGAGGTTGTCGCCTGCATCAAGGCCGAGATGGAGAGCCTTGGCTATGACGAGGTCAAGGTCGACGGCCTGGGCAACGTCATGGGCTTCATGGGCGAGGGCGACAAGATCATCGCCATCGACTCTCATATCGACACCGTCGGCATCGGCAACATCGATAACTGGGATGCTGATCCCTATGAGGGTTACGAGACCGACGAGATCATCTATGGCCGCGGCGGCTCCGACCAGGAGGGTGGCATGGCTTCTGCTACCTACGCTGCCAAGATGATGAAGGACATGGGCCTCATCCCCGAGGGCTACAAGATCATGGTCGTCGGTACCGTCCAGGAAGAGGACTGCGACGGCATGTGCTGGCAGTACATCTACAACAAGGACGGCATTAAGCCCGAGTTCGTCATTTCCACCGAGCCCACCGACGGCGGCATCTATCGCGGTCACCGCGGCCGCATGGAGATCCGCGTCGACGTTCACGGCACCTCCTGCCACGGCTCCGCTCCCGACCGCGGCGACAATGCCATCTACAAGATGGCCGACATCATCGCCGACGTCCGCGCCCTCAACAACAACGGCTGCGACGAGTCGACCGACATCAAGGGCCTCGTCAAGATGCTCGACCCCAAGTACAACCCCGAGCACTTCGAGGACGCCCGCTTCCTGGGCCGCGGCACCTGCACCGTCAGCCAGATCTTCTACACCAGCCCCAGCCGTTGCGCTGTCGCTGACTCCTGTGCCATCTCCATCGACCGTCGCATGACCGCCGGTGAGACCTGGGAGTCCTGCCTGGACGAGATCCGTAACCTGCCGGCCGCCAAGAAGTACGGCGACGACGTGAAGGTCTCCATGTACATGTACGACCGTCCGTCCTGGACCGGCGAGGTCTACGAGACCGAGGCTTACTTCCCCACGTGGATCAACAAGGAGACCGCTCCGCACGTCAAGGCCCTTGTCGACGCCCACAAGGCCATGTTCGGTGACGAGCGCATCGGCTGCGAACCCAGCATGGACAAGCGCACCGGTCGCCCGCTGTGCGACAAGTGGACCTTCTCCACGAACTGCGTTTCCATCCAGGGCCGCTATGGCATCCCCTGCGTCGGCTTTGGCCCGGGTGCCGAGTCTCAGGCTCACGCTCCCAACGAGGTCACCTACAAGGACGACCTGGTCACCGCTGCCGCCATGTATGTGGCTGCCCTGAACCTCTACGATCCGAGCCAGGCCGATGGCGATGCCACCGTGTTCCGCGCCGGTCTGACCAACAACAAGATCGACTAGTCCCATTCCTCGATCTTGTTGAGCCGGGGACAGTTTATGCCCCCGGCGCCTCCTGTTGACTTGGGGCCCGCGGTCGTTATCTCCCATGCTTCCTCAACGGTAGCGGGTCCTCGTCATAGTGCTCTGCATGTTCTAGCCACACGCGCATGCCGGAGCGCATCTACTCATTGCGATCGTTTCACCTTTAGAAAGGACATTTACATGGACGCCAAGTTTACCGAGCTCGTCGAGCAGCTGAACGGCCTCGATTTTAAGGGTATGTACGGCAGCGACTTCCTGCACACCTGGGATAAGACCACCGATGAGCTCAAGGCGCTCTACATCGTCGCCGACGCTCTGCGCGAGCTGCGCGAGAACAACGTTTCGTCCAAGATTTTCGACTCCGGCCTGGCCGTCTCGCTGTTCCGCGACAACTCCACCCGTACGCGCTTCTCCTTCTCTAAGGCTGCCAACCTGCTCGGCCTTGAGCTGCAGGACCTGGACGAGAAGAAGTCCCAGATCGCTCACGGCGAGACCGTCCGTGAGACCGCTACCATGATTTCCTTCATGGCCGACGTCATCGGCATCCGCGACGACATGTACATCGGTAAGGGCGACGCCTACATGGCCGAGGTCTCCGAGTCTGTCCAGCAGGCTTACGAGGACGGCGTTCTGGATCATCGTCCCACGCTCATCTCCCTGCAGTCCGATTCCGACCACCCCACGCAGTCCTCTGCCGACATGCTCTACCTTATCAACGAGTTTGGCGGTCTTGAGAACCTCAAGGGCAAGAAGGTTGCCGTCACCTGGGCCTATTCGCCCTCTTACGGCAAGCCGCTGTCCTGCCCGCAGTCGCTGATCAGCCTGCTGCCCCGCTTTGGCATGGACGTCACCCTGGCTCACCCCGAGGGCTACGATCTCATGCCCGAGGTCGTCGAGCGCGCCAAGAGCTATGCCGCCGAGTCCGGCACCACCTTTAAGCAGGTCAACACCATGGCCGAGGCCTTCGAGGGCGCCGATATCGTGATCCCCAAGAGCTGGGCTCCGTTTGCCGCCATGGAGAAGCGTACCAACCTGTACGCCGAGGGCGACGACGCCGGCATCGCTGCGCTCGAGAAGGAGCTGCTCGCTCAGAACGCTACACATCAGGATTGGTGCTCCACGACCGAGCTCATGGAGAAGACTGCCAACGGCCAGGACACCATCTTTATGCACCCGCTGCCCGCCGACATCTCCGGTGTCTCTTGCGAGCACGGCGAGGTCAACGCCGACGTCTTCGACATGCACCGCGTGGGCATGTACAAGGAGGCCAGCTACAAGCCGTACGCCATCGCAGCCATGATGTTCCTGCAGAAGGTTGCCGATCCCGCCGCTACCCTCAAGGCCCTCGACGAGCGCAACACCGCCCGTTGGTTCCAGGCCTAAAGCCGCGCTGAGGTAAGCCATGTAAAGGGGGCGCTCTGCCAACCGGCGGGGTGCCCCTTTTTGCATCGTGGGCGTGCGGGATAAGCGCTTTCGATGTAGATGCCCCGCGACGCGAGTTATGGGTACGATGGTTTCAGGGGAGGTATCGCCATGAAACTTGGTTGCGTCATTATGGCTTCGGGCGAGGGCAAGCGATTTGGCTCTAACAAGATGCTCGCCGATATCTATGGCGAGCCGCTGATTGCCCGGACCATCGATTCGGTTCCCCGGGGCTTTGACGTCGTGGTTTCGACGCGTTGGCCCGAGGTCGCCCAGATTTGCGAGGACAAGCATTGTTCGTGCGTGCTGCACGATGGCGAGCTGCGCAGCGAAAGCGTCCGTGCGGGCCTTTCGTGGGGAGTCGAACGCAACTGGAAAGGTTGCCTCTTTTTGCCGGGCGACCAGCCGCTCGTGAGTTCGGATTCTTTTGAGGCTATGGTTCGTGCATTTGACGAGCGTGGCCGCAAGCATCCGGTGCGTCTTGCGTGCAACGGGGAGCCTTCGAGCCCGGTGCTCTTTCCGGCGGAACTGTTCGATGCACTTATGTGTCTTGAGGGTAAGGACGGCGGCGGTTCGATCCTCAAGGACCGTACCGACGTGGTGCTGGTCGAGGCGCGTGCCTACGAGCTGTGGGACGTCGATACCGCCAAGGGACAGCGACGCATAGCGGAGCATATCGCCGCCTGCTCGTATTTTGATCGCGTGGCCAACAGCATCAATCAATAAGGAGCAATTATGATCATCATCAAAAACGGCGCGCTCGTGACGCCCCAGGGGCTTCGCCGCGCTGATCTTGCCATGGATGGCGATAAGATCGTACGGATCGCCGCGGCGATTGAGCCGGCCGAGGGCGATACCGTCGAGGATGCCGCGGGCTGCTGGGTGTTTCCCGGCTTTATCGACGGCCACACGCACATGCAGTGCTGGACTGGCATGGATTGGACGGCAGATAGCTTTGAGACCGGTACGCGTGCGGCTGCCTGCGGCGGTACGACGACCATTGTGGACTACGCGACGGCCGATCGCGGCGTGACCATGCCCGATGCCTTGGCCGAGTGGCATCGCCGCGCCGACGGAACCTGCACGGCCAACTACGCCTTTCATATGGCACTCGCCGAGTGGAATGAGCGCAACCGCGCCGACCTTTTAGCCATGCGCGAGGCGGGCGTATCGTCGTTCAAGACCTACTTTGCCTATGACCACCTGCGCCTGGACGATGCCGAGACGCTCGAGGTGCTCGAGGAGCTCAAGCATATTGGCGGCATACTGTGCGTGCATTGCGAGAACGGCACGCTGGTGAATGAGCTGCAGAAGCGCGTGTTTGAGCAGGGTATCCACGGGCCCGAGGGCCATGCGCTCAGCCGTCCGGATGTGTGCGAGGCCGAGGCAGTGAGCCGTCTGCTATATCTGGCGCACCTGGCCGGGGACGTGCCGGTCAACGTGGTGCACCTTTCGACCAAGCTGGGGCTCGAGGCCATCCGTGCCGCCAAGGCGCGCGGGCAGAAGAATATCTATGTCGAGACCTGCCCTCAGTATCTGATGCTCGACGATACTTGCTACTTGGAGCAGGGCGAGGACGGCTTTGCGGGCGCCAAATATGTGATGAGCCCGCCGCTGCGCCATGCCGGCGACCGTGCGGCCCTGCGCGAGGCGCTTGTGGCCGGCGAGATCGATACGATTGCGACCGACCACTGCAGCTTTAACCTGCACGGGCAAAAGGACCGCGGGCGCGACGACTTCCGCGCGATTCCCAACGGCGGACCCGGTGTGGAGCATCGTCCCGTCGCGATCGCTACGAGCTTTGAGGGACAGCTGGGCCCCGAGGACCTCTGCCGCCTGATGAGCGAGAACCCGGCGCGCGTCTTTGGCATGTATCCGCGCAAGGGCTGTCTTGCCGAGGGTGCCGATGCCGACGTGTGCGTGTGGGATCCCAAGGCGCGCTGGACCATTCGCGCGGCGACGCAGCATCAGGCTGTGGACTACACGCCGCTCGAGGGCTTTGAGGCACATGGCCGCGCCAAGGCCGTGTTTGTGAACGGCGTGCTGGCGGCACGCGACGGCGAGCCCACCGGAGCCCAACCCGGTCGTTACGTGCCCCGCTAACGGGGGGGGTGCCGGACCCCCTCCGCAGTTGCGGTGAAATAGTGCCTGTTTAGCCGCTAAATAGGCCGTTTCAGGAACTATTTCACCGCAACTTATAAGTCTGCTGGGGCAGCGCCGGCTACTTGAGGCTGCTAGCGACGACGGAGCGGCCGAGGGCTGTCTCGAAGCAATCTGCCATCGTTGGGTCGGCAAGCGTGTCGACTTGGTTGAGCATGATGCGGGCATTGCTGAGGTTCAGCATCCGCAGCTCGGCATTGAGCACCTGGGCGACGCGCTCGGGCGTGGCGATGTCGGTGAGCTCGCAGCCGCAACGCTCGCAAAAGAGCTCGGGGCGGTGGACGGCTTCGTTGATGGGCTTGCCGAGCCCCAAGGCGCCGACGATCCAGACAAGGTTTGCCGTGGCGGCGGGAATTACCGGCTCCCAGGCGGCATGCGCTTTGAGCGGGAGTCGCTTGCTGCCATCTGCCTCGGCCAACACATAGTCAAAGCGCTGCGCCAGCTCGTTGAGCGGCTCGGCGGGGGCGGAGAGCTTGCCTGTCTCCGGGTCCAAAACACCCGCCTGGCAGATACTTCCGCGGTTCATGCCCGCGCATGCCTCGCAGGTGCAGCCGGGAACATGCAGGGTCCCCGGCTTCCAAGGCGCGGCGTCCAGGCGTCGGCTCGACCCGTCCCATGGCACGCCGGCGACGGGAAACATGTGCGTGGTGGTACAGAGGAGCACGCGGCCGCCAGCGCGCATAAGCTCAAGGCCCAGCGTCTTCAGCAATGTCGACTTGCCGCCACTGCCGATAATTGCGGTAATGCCCGGCTCGATCTTGAGCGCGGAGGCAAGATTGCCGCTAACCGTTTCCATCTGTTCACCACCGTATAATACTGTGATAATAAATAATCATCAGAGTAGCGGTCGAACCGCTTTTGCTCTGCTCAAACCGTAGCACAGGGAGGTGCCCCGGGAATGCTCGTTTATATTCGCGGTGCCGGCGATATCGCCACGGGCGTCGCCGCTCGCTTGGTACGCGCCGGCGTGTCGGTCGTTATGGCCGATATCGCGGTTCCCACGTGCATCCGCCGCACAATCAGTTTTTGCGAGGCCATTCGCCTGGGCGAGGTCGAGGTCGAAGGCATTCGCGCTCGCTTGGCACAGACGCCGGCTGAGGCGCTTGCGATTACCGAGGCTGGAGACGTCGCCGTTGTGGTGGACCCCCAGGCCAAGATGCTCGGCGAGCTGAAACCCGCGGCTGTGGTCGACGCGATTTTGGCCAAGCGCAACCTGGGCACCACGCGCGACATGGCGCCTGCCGTCATCGCCGTGGGGCCGGGCTTTACCGCGCCGGTCGATTGCGACGCCGTGGTCGAGACCATGCGCGGGCATTTTCTCGGCCGTGTCATTACCCAAGGTTCGCCCCAGCTCAATACGGGCGTGCCGGGTGTCATCGCCGGCTATGGCAAGGAGCGCGTTATCCACAGCCCCGCCGCCGGCGTGTTTCGGTCCGACCGCGCAATCGGCGACATCGTGAGCGCCGGAGACGTGATTGGCTACGCGGGCGATACTCCCATGGTCACGCAGATTGACGGCTGCTTGCGCGGTCTTTTGGCCGACGGCGTTCAGGTGACCGAGGGCTTTAAATGTGCCGACGTCGATCCGCGCGGCGATGCCAGCTATATCAACTACATTTCGGACAAGGCGACGTCGGTCGGCGGCGGCGTGCTCGAGGCGCTCGCCATGCTCACCGGTGTATTCCAGGGATAGGAAATTGCAATGGAAAAGCTCGATGTGGTGAATGCGGCGCTTGGCGCTCTGAAGGCTGGTAAGACGTGCGAGCTGGTGGTCGTGGCCGGCACGGCAGGGTCATCGCCGCGCGGCGTGGGCGCCTGGATGGCCGTCTTTGCCGATGGCAGCCAAGCGGGTACCATCGGCGGCGGCAAGATCGAGCTCTTTGCGCTGGATGAGGCGCGCGAGCTCCTGAGCGCGGGGCAGTCGCGTCTGGTCCGCTACACCATGGGCGGCGAGAACTCCGATACCGGCATGATTTGCGGCGGAGCTATCTGCCTGTGCTATCTGCACCTGGACGCGACCAAGGCACCGTTGTTCCAGGAGATTGCCAATGTGCTGGCGTATCGACGCATCGGCGACTTCGTCATTGACTTTGAGCCGTTTATCGCAAGCGCGCTCGAGGGCGATGTGGCTGAGTACCATGGCGAGGCATCACGCCATACCATTGACGGCTGTCCCGGGCTTTCGCTGGCGGAAGAGGGGAGCAGCGTCACCTACACCAACGCCGCCTCCGAGATTCCTCCCGCGCACATCGAGACGCTCTGCCCCGAGGGCCTGACCTATATCTTTGGCTGCGGACACGTGGGTGCTGCGACGGCGCGGGTGCTCACGGCGGCGGGCTTTGCCGTCGTGGCTTGCGACGACCGCCCCGGCACGCTGACCCCCGAATGGGTGCCCGGTGTCTACGACCGTCGTCTGGTCGACTACAAGAACCTAATCAAGCAGTGCCCCATCGGCCCGCGCGACCTGGTGGTCGTCGCCACGGCGGGTCACAAGTCCGATATCGACGTGGTGATTCAGGCCATGCGCGCCAAACCCGCCTATCTGGGCTGCTTGGGCTCGCGCCGCAAGACGGCCTTTGTGCGCGCCCGCCTGGAGCAGGAGGGCTTTACGCAGGAGCAGATCGACGAGCTGCACCTGCCGATCGGAGTCGCCATCGAGGCCGAGGACCCCGAGGAGATCGCGATTTCCATCGCTGCCGAGATGATCCACCTGCGCCGCACCAAACTCGTCCCCCGCAAGCGCTAGTCGCATCCCCACCAATAAGTTGCGGTGGAATAGATCCTGAATATGCCCAATAAGCGGCAAAACAGGAACTATTTCACCGCAACTGCTGTTTGACCCCGGGGGATTCAGGATTGCGGGTCAAAATGCTACCTGTGCCATATGCCCTATAATGTCCGCCCGTTGGGCGGCATAGGGCCGCTGCCTAGAGTATGGGAGGCGCAAATGGCAGAGTCGGCAGCAGGGGACGCCCTGTTCGAGCGTACGGGAAAAGTATCGTTTGTGCAGGTATTGCCCCATGCATTGCAACATGTGCTGGCGGCGTTTGCGGGCATCGTCACGCCCGCCATCATCATCGCGTCGGTCTGTGGCTTTACCCCTCAAGAGGAAGCCTCTGTCATCCAGGCGTCGCTCGTCCTCTCGGCGCTCGACATTTTCCTTCAACAGTTCCCCATAAAAGGTGTGGTCGGTTCGGGCCTGCCCATCGTGATGGGCGCGAGCTTCACCTTCGTGCCGGCGCTCAAGGCGGTCGGTCTCGAGCTTGGCTTTGAGGCCGTGCTAGGCGCCCAGGTAATCGGCGGTGCGCTCGTCGCGCTCTTCGGCCTGCTGTTTAGGCGCGTGAGTTTTCTGTTCCCGGCCCCGGTGCTTGGCACCGTTATCTTTGTCATTGGCCTGTCGCTATGCCCAGTGGCAGTTGCCTCCATGGCGGGCGGGGAGGGCGCGGCCGATTTTGGCAGTGTCACCAACTGGGCCGTCGCGCTCGTGACGTTCGTCGTTACCTTTATGGCCGGCAACTACGGCAAGGGCGCGCTTAGGCTGGGCAGCATCCTGGCCGGTATCTGCGCGGGCTTTGTTTTGGCTGCGGTGTTGGGCATGGTCGATTTCTCGGCCATCGCGACCGCCAGCTGGTTCGCCCCGCCGGCTCTGGGCGCCCATCGCCTGGTGTTCGACCCGGCCGCGTGCGCCGTCGTGGGCGTTGTCGCCATTGTTAACGCCGTGCAGGTCATGGGCGAGTTTGCCGCCGTGTCGTCCGCTGCGCTCGATACCCCTGCGACCGATAGCCAGATCTCGGGTGGCCTGATCGCCAACGGCCTGGTCGGTATGCTGTCGGGCTTTTTGGGCGGCGTCCCTACGGCAACCTTTGGCCAGAATGTGGGCATTATCGCCGAGAACAAGGTCGTCAACCGCATGGTCTTTACGCTTGCCGCCGCCACCTTACTCATCGCGGGCCTGCTGCCCAAGTGCGCGGCGGTACTCACGTCTATTCCGCAGCCGGCAATCGGCGGCGCCACGATCGGCGTGTTCGCAACCATCGGCATGAACGGTGTGGTCATGTTTGCCCGTCACGGCCTGTCTCAGCGCGATACCACGCTCATGGGCCTCTCTATCGCCTTTGGCACGGGCATCGAGCGCACGGCCGGCGCGCTTGCCGGCGCTGGATTTCCCGCATGGGTCGGCACCGTCTTTGGCGGATCCTCCATTGCCGTCGCCGCGCTTGTCGCCGTCGTCCTCAACCTGGTCCTGCCTCGCCAAAAATAACATCTCATATATGAGTTGCGGTGAAATACGGACTGTTTAAGCCAGTTAAGCCGTCAAACAGCCCCGATTTCACCGCAACTGCTTTTTGGGATCCATTTGTGCGGGGGAGTTGTGGAGTTGTGCAGGCAGACGAGGTTTTTCTGGAAATACGCACCCAATGCGCGTATAGTACCGATTGTTTTGTCGGCTCCTGCTGCGTCGAGTCCAAACCGCGAAATGCCATGAGCGGCGCGGATGCAGCCAGGAGGCACGAGGACAACCCATCGTGGCCACGCCCCGTGCTTAAAACCCCAAGAAGGAGTGAACAATGGCAGAAGAGAAGTATGTGCCGCGTCTGAAGACCAAGTACAACAACGAGGTCAAGCAGCAGCTTCAGGACAAGTTCCAGTACGAGAACGTCATGATGATCCCCAAGTTTGAGAAGATCGTCGTGAACATGGGTGTCGGCGAGGCCGCTACCGATTCCAAGGCCATCGACGGTGCCGTGCGCGACCTGCGCGCCATCACCGGCCAGCAGCCGATGATCACCCGTGCCCGCAAGTCCATCGCTACCTTCCGCCTGCGCGCTGGTATGCCGATCGGCTGCAAGGTTACCCTGCGTGGCGACCGTATGTGGGAGTTCTTCGATCGTCTGACCTCCGTCGCGATCCCCCGTATCCGCGACTTCCGCGGCATCTCCGCCAAGAGCTTCGACGGCCGTGGTAACTTCTCCATGGGCGTCACCGAGCAGCTCATCTTCCCCGAGATCGACTTCGATTCCGTCGATCACCAGCGTGGTATGGACATCACTTTCGTGACCACCGCCAATACCGATGAGGAGGCCAAGGCCCTTCTGGACGCCTTCGGTTTCCCGTTCAAGAAATAGGTTCACCTGCCCTATAAGCGCCGTTCCCACAAGGGGGCGGCGTTTGGGGCGAACAATACTCTATGTGAGGAGGATATAAGTGGCTAAGACATCGATGATCGTCAAGTGCAATCGCAAGCAGAAGTTCTCTACTCGTGAGTACACGCGCTGCCAGCGCTGCGGCCGTCCGCACTCTGTGTACCGCAAGTTCGGCCTGTGCCGTGTCTGCTTCCGCGAGCTTGCACTCAAGGGCGAGCTTCCCGGCGTTAAGAAGGCCAGCTGGTAAGTCACTACCAGCGTTTCAAGCATCCGTTTGGAACAGGGAAAACGCGCTAGTTAGGCTTTGCCGTTAAGGGCGGCGAAGAACCAAGAGCACGTGTTCATCAAGAACGAAGGAGAATCTGTATGAACCTTACAGACCCGATCGCAGATATGCTTACGCGCATCCGTAACGCTAACTCTGTGAACAAGGCCACGGTCTCCATGCCGAGCAGCAAGAAGCTCGTCGAGATCGCTCGTGTTCTGCACGAGGAGGGCTACATCGAGGGCTACGATGTCGAGGACACCGTTCCCCAGAAGACTCTGCACATCACGCTTAAGTATGGTCCCAAGAAGGCTAAGGTCATCAACGGCATCCGCCGTATTTCCAAGCCGGGCCTGCGTAAGTACACCGGCGTTGCCGACATGCCCCGCGTCCGCGGTGGCCTTGGTACCGCCATTATTTCCACCAGCCATGGCGTCATGACCGACCGCGATGCTCGCAAGCACAACGTCGGCGGCGAGATCATCGCTTACGTCTGGTAATTCGCTCGGTAGGTAGAAGGAAAGGAGATCACCGTGTCTCGTATCGGTAATAAGCCTGTCCAGATTCCCGCCGGAGTCGAAGTGGCAGTCAACGGCAACAACGTTGTCGTCAAGGGCCCCAAGGGCCAGCTCGAGCTCGATGTCTTTGAGAAGCTCGCTATCAACGTCGAGGACAACGTCCTCACCGTTTCCCGTCCCGACGACGAGCGTGAGACCCGTGCCCGCCACGGCCTCACCCGCGCCCTCATCCACAACATGGTTGTTGGCGTTTCCGAGGGCTTCGAGAAGAAGCTCGAGCTCGCCGGCGTCGGTTACCGCGTGCAGCAGAAGGGCAAGAACCTCGAGTTCTCCCTGGGCTTCTCGCACCCCGTGATCGTCGAGGCTCCCGAGGGCATCACCTTCGAGGTTCCCGACAACACCCACGTGAACGTCAAGGGTATCAACAAGCAGCAGGTCGGTCAGATCGCCGCTGAGATCCGCGGTCATCGTCCTCCCGAGCCTTACAAGGGCAAGGGTATCCACTACGTTGGCGAGCACATCCGCCGCAAGCTGGGTAAGGCCGCCAAGTAGTCGTAACCGACTCACTCGCATAAGACCAGCACCCCGTCAGGTGCTGGCAAGATCAACCTTTTTAGGAGTTTACGTATGAACAAGCATAAGGCGAAGCTGGAAGGCCTCAAGCGTCGTCAGCGTCGTGTTCGCGGCAAGGTCTCGGGTACCGCCGAGCGTCCGCGTCTTCGCGTGACCCGTACTAACGCCAACATCTATGCCCAGATCATCGACGACAGCAAGGGCTCCAGCCTGACGCTCGTCTCTGCCTCGACCCTCGAGGCCGAGTTCAAGGGCACCCACACCTCGAACAAGGAGGCTGCGGAGAAGGTCGGTCAGCTCGTTGGCAAGCGCGCCATCGAGGCCGGCATCACCAAGGTCGCCTTCGATCGTGGTGGCCGTATCTACCATGGCCGCGTCAAGGCCCTCGCCGACGGTGCTCGTGCCGCCGGTCTCGAGTTCTAGGAGGTATGTAGCACATGGCTCGTAATCAGAAGCAGCAGCGCGAGGCCTCCGAGTTCGAGGAGCGCGTCGTTTACATCAACCGCGTGTCGAAGACCGTCAAGGGTGGTCGTCGCATGAGCCTCGTCGCTCTCGTCGTCGTTGGCGACGGCAAGGGCAACGTCGGCGTTGGCATGGGCAAGTCCGCTGAGGTGCCCATGGCCATCTCCAAGGCGTCTCTCGATGCCAAGAAGAACATGTTCCACGTGCCGGTGACCGATCAGGGCACCATTCCGCACGAGGTTCTCGGTCACTTTGGTGCCGGCCGCATCATCATCAAGCCCGCTGTCGAGGGTACCGGCGTTATCGCCGGCGGCGCTGTGCGTCCCCTCTTCGAGCTTGCTGGCATCAAGAACGTCCTGTCCAAGTCCCTCGGTACCGACAACGGCCTCAACATCATCAAGGCTGCCGTCGAGGGCCTCAAGGAGCTCTCCAGCCCTGAGGACGTCGCGGCTCGCCGTGGCCTGACGGTCTCCGAGATGTTCGTCGGTAAGGAGAACTAAGCATGGCTGACACCATCAAGATCAAGCAGGTCCGCAGCACCAACGGTTGCAAGCAGGACCAGGTCCGTACTGTCCGTGCCCTCGGTCTCCACAGGATCCGCGAGGTTCGCGAGATTGCTGACAACGAGTCCGTCCGCGGCATGATCTTCAAGGTCAAGCACCTTGTCGAGATTGTAGAGGAGTAGCAAATGCAGCTTCACGATCTTACTCCCGCGCCCGGTTCCACCAAGAACCGCAAGCGCGTCGGCCGTGGCAATTCTTCGGGTCACGGCACCACTTCTGGCCGCGGCCAGAAGGGCCAGGGTTCCCGCTCTGGTGGCACCAAGGGTGCCGGCTTCGAGGGTGGCCAGACTCCGCTGGCCATGCGCCTGCCCAAGCTTCCGGGCTTCCGCAACCCCCGTCGTATCGAGTACACCGCTGTCAACGTCGAGCGTCTCGAGCGTAAGTTCGAGGACGGCGCTGTGATCGACGGTGCCGCTCTTAAGGCCGCTCGCATCACCAAGAGCGAGTTCGAGCCCGTCAAGGTGCTCGGCAATGGTGAGCTCACCAAGAAGTTCACGGTCAAGGTCGACAAGGTCAGCGCCTCTGCGCAGGCCAAGATCGAGGCCGCCGGCGGAAAGGTCGAGCTGCCGTGCTAAATGGTCTTAAGAATGCTTTCCGCATCAAAGAACTGCGCGAAAAGATTCTTTTTACCATAGCTATGCTCGTCGTGTACCGCATTGGTGCGCACGTTCCTGTGCCCGGCATTCCCTTTCAGGGGATGCTGGGCCTTTTCTCGACCGGGAGCAACTCGGTCGCCGCAGGTGCTATGGCCCTCCTGAATCTTTTCTCTGGTGGCGCGTTGAGCTATGTCTCGGTGTTCTCTTTGGGCATCATGCCGTACATCACGAGCTCGATTATCCTCCAGATGCTCCAGGCCGTCGTGCCTTCCCTGCATGAGCTTGCCCGCGAGGGCGAGGTCGGTCAGACCAAGATTACGCAGTATTCGCGTTACCTCACCTTGGCTCTGGCTATCCTCAACTCCGTGGGTTACCTCTTCCTCTTTAAGAGCTTCGGCATCAGCTTTAATGGCGCCGGTGCTCCCGAGATCATCTTCGACCTCATGATCGTCGGTACGCTCACCGCGGGCGCCATGCTGATCATGTGGATTGGTGAGCTCATCACCCAGCGTGGTATCGGCAATGGCATGTCGCTGATCATCTTCGCGAACATCATGGCCGGTCTGCCGCAGGCTATCTTCTCCAGCACCGAGGGCAATGCCGGTGGCATCATCACCATGGTGATCATCTGCGCCATCATCCTGCTGGTTATCCCGCTGATTGTTTTCCTTGAGCGCGGCCAGCGCCGCATCCCGGTCTCCTACGCCAAGCGCGTCGTGGGCCGTCGCATGATGGGTGGCCAGACCACCTACCTGCCCATCAAGGTCAACACCGCGGGCGTCGTGCCGATCATCTTCGCTTCGGCGCTGCTGTACTTCCCGGCTCAGATTGCCGTGTTCTTCCCCGGCATCGGCTGGATCCAGGCAGTTGCCTCTGCGCTTTCGACCGGTTGGCTCAATTGGGTGCTTAACGTTGTCCTCATCGTGTTCTTCGCGTACTTCTACACCTCCATGGTGTTCAATCCCGAGGAG
>USBA01000028.1 GCA_900552735.1 uncultured Collinsella sp.
GCCATGACGCTTGCCGTCAGCTCCTGCATGGTCGTTCCCATGGTCATCATCATGTCGCTCTACGGCGCGTGCGAAGGCCTGTTCCATTTGCCCGGCGGCCCGCTTGCCAATTTGCAGGCCCTGCCGATGATGTGGCTCGTCAACATTCCGCGCAACTTTATCATGGCCCTGCCCTGGAACCTGCTGGTGGCTGGTCCGGTTGCTCGCTTTGTCTTCCGTCGCGCCTTCCCCATGGGCACGGTCTTTGCCGAGCCACACATGGAGCTCGTGCACATGCCGGGTGCTCCCGCTGCCGATGCCTTCAATGACGTTGCCGAGAGCATGGACGCCGAGCCTGCCTGCTAGGCAACAGCCTCTAACCTAGAGCGTCCGCCGCACCCGGCGATTCCTTTTTTGTAGACGTTGTCGTATAGCTGCATGCGGAAAAGGCTCCAACGGTTAACATATACTCCATATGGGTAAAGAGACCAAAGCGCCGCCACGAGTGGCGCTTTGCGTTTGAAAAACTAGCTCGTCTAAGAGGAACTAGCATGTTAGACCGTTTTACCGATCGCGCGCGCAAGGTCATGTCCATGGCCAAGCAAGAGGCGCTCGATCTTCATTCAAATAAGGTGGGTACCGAGCATCTGCTGCTCGCGCTCGCCAAGGAGGACGAGGGCATTGCCGCCGAGGCGCTGCGCTCGCTCGATATCTCCTACGATGACATCATGGATACACTCAAAGAGGTCCAGACTACCGTTCCCGAGCCCAGCGAGGAGACCGAGGCCGCTAAGCTCGCCTTTACGCCGCTCGTCATCAGCGTGATGGAGCGCTCCTTCCGCGTGGCACGCGAGAACAACCAGACCTATGTGTCGACCGAGCACCTGCTCATCGGTATCGTCGAAGAGGGCAACGGCATGGCCATGGATATTCTCATGCGCCTGGGTGTGTCGTCTGCTTCTATCAAAAAGGCCATCGAAAAGCTCACTGCCAAGGATCAGGACAAGAAGCGTCCGCTCGCTGGCGCTGGCGCTGGTCGTCCCGGTGCGGGCCTGCCGTTCTTTAGCGGCTCGGATGCCTCTCAGCAAAAGGGGAGCGGCACCGACACGCTCAAGCAGTTCGCCACCAACCTCACGCAAAAGGCGCGCGACGGCGAGCTCGATCCCGTGATTGGCCGCGAAAAGGAAGTCCAGCGCATGATGGAGATCCTTTCGCGCCGCACCAAGAACAATCCGCTTATCCTGGGCGATCCCGGTGTGGGCAAGACGGCTATCGTCGAGGGCCTGGCGCAGCAGATTGCTGCTGGCAATGTGCCCGAGAATCTTATGAACCAGAATATCTGGACGCTCGATCTGCCGGGTCTTGTCGCGGGTGCCAAGTATCGCGGTGAGTTTGAGGAGCGCCTCAAGAACGTGATCCAGGAGGCGACCGAAGCCGACGACGTCATCTTGTTTATCGACGAGATGCACACCATCATCGGTGCCGGTTCTGCCGAGGGTTCTATCGATGCGAGCTCTATGCTCAAGCCCGTGCTCGCGCGCGGTGCTTTCCAGATCATTGGTGCCACCACGGCCGAGGAGTTCCGTAAGTACCTCACTAAAGATCCGGCCTTTGAGCGCCGCTTCCAGACCATCGATGTCGAGGAGCCGAGCGTCGAGGACACGGTCAAGATCCTGACCGCGCTCAAGCCGCGCTACGAGGAGCACCACCATGTGCGTTACACACAGGGTGCTATCGAGGCCGCCGCGAACCTCTCCAACCGCTACATTCAGGACCGCTTCCTGCCCGATAAGGCCATCGACCTCATCGACGAGGCCGGTGCCCGCGCCCGCATTGCCGCCAATCGCGCGCCCGAGCCGGTGCGCGAGGCCGAGCATCGCGTCGAGGAGCTCAAGGCTGCCGCACGGGAGGCCACCGAGAGCGACGACATGAACAAGGCTGCCGAGATCACTGAGCAGCAAAAGGCTGCCGAGATTAAGCTCGCCGAGGCCAAGGCCGCCTGGACGGCCGAGCTCGACGCGAGCCCGCTCACTATTGACGTGAGCCAGATCGCCGACATCGTGTCCGTGACCTCGGGCGTGCCGGTGTCTTCGCTCACCGAGAGCGAGAGCCGTCGCCTGCTGCAGGCCGAAAGCGCGCTCAAGACCCGCATTATCGGCCAGGACGAGGCCGTCGAGGCTGTTGCCAAGGCCGTGCGCCGCAGTCGCTCGCCGCTCAAGGATCCGCGTCGCCCCGGCGGCAGCTTTATCTTCCTGGGTCCCACCGGCACGGGCAAGACCGAGCTCGCCAAGACGCTCGCCGAGTATCTCTTTGGCAGCAAGGACGCGCTCATCAGCTTCGACATGTCGGAGTTCGGCAGCGAGTTCGAGGTCTCCAAGCTTATCGGTAGCCCCCCGGGCTACGTTGGCCACGACGAGGGCGGTCAGCTCACCAAGGCCGTTCGTCGTCACCCGTACTCGGTCGTGCTGTTCGATGAGATCGAGAAGGCACACCCCGATATCTTCAACATTCTGCTGCAGGTGCTGGAGGAGGGCCGCCTGACCGATAGCCAGGGCAAGACGGTTGACTTCCGTAATACCGTGATCATCATGACGTCCAACGTGGGCGCCCGCGAGATTGCGCAGGATGCGAGCGTTGGCTTCGGCACCACCGGCGAGCAGGGCCTTACCTCGAGCGAGATTAAGGGCCGTGCGATGGGCGAGCTCAAGCGCCTGTTCCGCCCCGAGCTGCTCAACCGTATCGACGACATCGTGGTGTTCCAGAAGCTTTCGGGCGAGAACCTGACCAAGATCGCGCACCTGCTGGTGGACGACCTGCGTCAGCGCCTGATTGCCAACGGCATGAACATCAAGCTCACCGATGCGGCCTACGACAAGATCGTGGCCGAGGGCACCGACCTCACCAACGGTGCGCGTCCGCTGCGTCGTGCCATCCAAAAGCTCATCGAGGATCCGCTGTCCGAGGAGCTGCTGGCCGGCGAGTGGGGCGAGGGCGATACCGTCCTGTGCGATGTGGCCGACGGCAAGTTTGTCTTTAGCCATGGCACGGGCGAGATCCCGGCACCGCGTCCGGCGGGCACGCTCGGCGGCGATACCGCTCCGGCGGCGCCGCACACCGGCAACGCCGCGCCTGTGAGCAGTGGCGTGAGCTCGGGTCCCGGCGGCATGATGCAAGCCGGTTCCGGCGCGCTGTAAAGTGTGAAATAGTCTGAATGAAGGGGATGTTCCAGCTGGGACGTCCCCTTTCTAGTAAATACGGTATTTATCCTAAATGCTATACTTAATTAGGGAAAGCGTATAGCAAAAGGAGCCAACATGTCTATGTCGATACTAGACTCACGGCCGGTTCAGATGAACGTGCGCATGGATCGCCAGCTCAAGGATGCCGGGGACGCCGTTTTGGCACAGATTGGCATGACGCCGTCGCAAGCCGTGAGGGAGCTGTGGCAGTATTTGACCGAGAACGGCCATATGCCCGTAAAAAAGAATAATGACGAAGCCCTGCCTGACGACATACGATCGAAGGCACGTTCATCTCATGTCTCGGAAGGGGCTGCGTTAGTTTCGAGTTTTTACGAACGGTTCTCGATTCAGAGGCCGAGCTCCGATGAAGCCTTAGATTATGACGAGTTATACGACCAAATGATGAGCGAGAGATTTAGCGATTGGATCGAATCATGAGCGGCGTCGGAACGAAGCATACGCTCAAACTGTTAATAGACACGAACGTCTGGCTAGATTACTTTCTTGCTCGTACGAATGCGACCAGGCCGATAGTCGAGCTCCTTTCTCGCGCGGCGGAAGCGGAGGATATCGTCCTCTTCTCGTCCTCCCTGTCTGTCAAAGACGTCTATTACATTCTGGGAAGGACGATGAAGGCCGACGCCCGCCGTGAGGGGGCTCTCACTCCAGAAGCCATCGTCGGTGCCGACGAGACGGCGTGGGCGTGCATCCGCCTGATTCGGCAAAAGTCGATTATTGCCTCGGTCGGTGCAGACGAGGTCTTTGATTCGTTTGTGTTCAAACAGCATCACAATGACTTTGAGGACGACCTGATGCTGGGCGTTGCCAATCGCATCGACGTCGATTACGTCGTGACGGAGGACAAAAATCTCATTAAACATACCAATGGCGTATGCATAAACGTTGATCAAGCGTTGAGGTTGGTTAAAGGGTCCAACGTCCCCTCAGCACGGCCCGTCTAACCTGCTTTATCTTGATAAAGTGGCGTTTACTCACCGTTAGCCGATGATGCGAGGGCGCTCGGCGTATTCGACTGGTTTATGCAAACGAAGTCTGGGAATATACAAGGCGCATGTCTTATTGTCTAACCAGTTGCGCCAAGGAGGCACCATGGACTACAAGATTACTGGCTACGAACCCGCCCAACTGTTCCATTTCTTTGAGGAGATCAGCGCGATCCCCCGTGGGTCTGGCAACGAGAAGGGCATCAGCGATTTCCTAGTTGCGTTTGCCAAGGAGCGCGGCCTCGACGTGTACCAGGACGAGGTCTACAACGTCATCATTCGCAAGCCCGCATCTGCCGGTGCCGAGAATGCCCCGACCGTGATGTTGCAGGGCCATATCGACATGGTGTGCGACAAGTTGGGCTCCGTTGAGCACGACTTTACGACCGATGGTATCGACCTGGTCGTCAAGGATGGTGTCCTTACCGCCAACGGCACCACCCTGGGTGCCGACAACGGCATTGCCGTCGCGCTTATGCTTACCGTGCTCAACGATGATTCGATTGTCCATCCGGCCCTCGAGTGCGTATTCACCACCGACGAGGAGACTGGCCTGGTCGGCGCCGAGACGCTCGACAAGTCCCAGATTAGCGCCCGCACCATGATTAACCTTGACTCCGAGGAAGAGGGCGTTGCCACCGTCAGCTGCGCCGGCGGCGTCGTCGTTACCTACACGTGCCCGATCGCGCGCGAGCACAAGACCGGTAGCACCCTCACGCTCGACATCTCCGGCCTGCTGGGCGGTCACTCCGGCTCCGACATCAACCTGGAGCGCGGCAACGGCAACCTCATCATGGCCCGCATCATCGACCGCCTGATGGTCGCCGGCGAGCCCGCCATCGTCAGCTTTAACGGCGGCACTAAGGACAACGCCATCAACCGTGAGTGCAAGGCCGAGCTGGTTTACGCCGACCACGCTGCCGCCGAGGCCGCGGCCCAGATCGCAAAGGGCATCATCGCCGACGTCACTGCCGAGCTCGAGGTCTTTGACCCCGGCTTTACCTGCACCGTCGAGATTGCCGACGACGCCGAGGTCGAGGCCATGGACCAGAAGTCCGCGCTCGCCCTCATCCGCGCCCTGCGTCTTGCCCCTAATGGCGTGATTCGCCGCAACGTCGCCACCGACGGCTCCGTCGAGGTTTCCTCCAACATCGGTGTGGTTGCCACCTCTGACGACGAGGTCAAGATCATGCTGTCCCCGCGCTCTTCGATCACCTCGCTGCAGAACGAGTTCAAGGACCGCCTGCAGACGTTGGCCGATGTCCTGGGCTTCGACGCCAAGTTCGAGTTCGAGTATCCCGGCTGGAGCTATGCCGAGCATTCGCCGGTCCGCGACGTCTTTGTCGAGAGCTATCGCGAGCTCTTTGGCTCCGAGCTGCGCATCGAGTCCATTCACGCCGGCCTTGAGTGCGGCCTGTTTGCCGAGGCCCTGCACGGCCTGGACGCCATCGCCGTGGGCCCGACGCTCTCCGATGTCCACACCCCGGACGAGAGCATGGAGCTCGCTTCTGCCGAGCGCTTCTACGAGTTGCTCATCGACGTTCTCAAGCGTCTCGCTGCGTAAAGGTTGCGCTAGCAGCAGTCCGAGCCACGTGCTGGTGGATTGCAAATGACATTGCGTGAGGGGGCACCCGAGCTTTTGCGACGGGTGCCCCCTCTCTTCTTTTGGGAAATGGGAGATTACGGACACCTAGCCCATATCCGCCTTGATGAGGTCGAGGGTGCGCTGGCAGTTTTCGCAGACGGGGCCGAGCATATGCTCGCGCAGGTCCGCCATGCCGGGCAGGTCGGCGTATTCGTCCATGATCTCTTCCATGCAAATGGGCACCTCGTAGGCGAGGTCCATCATGGTCGCAAAGCAAAACTTCTCGGATAGCCCGGCATCGGTGAGCGCCGCCTCCAGCGCGGGGTCGCCCATACCGTGGTATCGGCGGATAGCGCCTGGACCGATGCGCCCCACTCGATTTTCGCCGCCAACGCTCATGGCAAGGCGCGCCCGGCGGCGCATACGCTCGTACGCCAAGCCCGATGCGACATCGTACATGGGTGCGAGCGCTGCGTTTGTGCCTTTGCCTAGGATGAGCGAGTAGTTTTTAGCGTGTGCGTCAGGCGCTCCGATAATGGCGTTATAGAACAACATATAGGTAAAAAGCACAAGATTCATGTGGTGGGGGACTGTGTTAATCAGTCGTTCTTGGATGTCTCGTGTGGTTGGTCCTCCGTCGGCGGTGTATTTCTGGCTTGGCAATACACCGAGCGCCTGGCAAAAGTCCTCCTGATGCAGCCTTTCGATATTCCCGCTGCTATTGACCATTCTGTCGTACCGTTCAACGACGAGCGCGGCTTCGTCTTCAAATGTGCAATAGGAGACGTTGGCAGTTGGAATGCCAACACGCCGAGCCGTTTTCATGCAGACGAATTCGTTTAAGGCCTGATGTTTGAACCCAACGACACCATTTTTGAAGATATGGGTAGTGGGGGATGACCCTAGACATTCGCACCATTGGCCATCATGCCAAGCTAGTGCAAATTTGCCTTGGTTGCCGCCCAGGGACCAGCTTTCGTTGGAGCCCATCCATGTCTCTCTTTCGTCATCGCGAATTGCTTTGAGCTTGTGAGCGATTTGAGAATTGGTAAGCGGGCGGTATGCCGAGACCCTGCCGCGGGCGGCGTCTAATTGATCGGCTCGACAAAACTGAACGGCCCCCGCGCAGTCAAGACCGATATGGCACAAGAGGGCGACGGGGTTGTTGGATGCAACATCATGCTCGGTGGCAATAGCGCGACGCTGCTCTTGACTGTCGGGCAAAAGGCCAAATAGGAACGGGCGGACGATGTTATGGCCATACGTGCGATTGGAAAGCGGCATTGTTAGCGATAACGGTGCTCCGCGATAGGTTGGGGCGTATGCAAAGCTGCAGAGTCCATGCTCGTCTTGCCGGAGAGTGCCGGCGATTTCGCCACAAATGAGGGTCGCGAGTTCCATCTCTGCCATTTATTTCACAACCTTGCAGCCAAAGGAGAGGTTTGAAGTGCCGGAAAGGCCTTGCTCGGCTGCGATTTGGGCCAGCAAGGCACCATAGGAAGATGGCGTTCCTTGTCGAGTGGGTCGTCTGCCTACGCTTGGCTTTGGCAGGGTATTCGAGTTCGCGATAGGGAGGTTCACTATCGTCGCCGGATGTTCGGAGGGCGATGCGATGGAGTCGTTATCGCTTTGCGCGAAGAGACCTATGCCGAGTGCGTTAAAGACGGTCAGCAACTTGTCGAGTCGAATGCCGGTGGCGTCGCCCAGCTCGAGCGATGCGAGCAGGCGCTCCGAAACACCGGCCTTTTTAGCGAGGGTCGCACGGGTGATTCCCTGCGACTCGCGTGACTGGCGCACGTAGATGCCAGCTTGGCGCGGTGTGGTGATGGGAAGGGTGTCCACGGCGATCTCCTAACGTGCAGACTTTTGCATATCAGTATGACATGCAAAAGTCTGCATGAAAAGGCCTTATGCAAAACTCTGCATGAGGCCTTGCACGGACGTTTAGTTTTGAAGGGTGTTTTACAGCGCCAAAAACCCTAAGTGTTCCAGCAGAATCTTGAGGCCGATAAGGATAAGCACAACGCCGCCCACGATGGTGGCGGGCTTTTCGTAGCGCGCGCCAAAGGTGTGGCCGATCGCTACGCCGGCGACGGAGAAGATAAACGTTGTGACGCCGATAAGCGATACAGCGGGAACGATATCGACCGAGAGCGCCGCAAACGAGATGCCTACGGCCAGGGCGTCGATTGAGGTAGCGATGGCGAGGATCAGGTACTCGCCCAGGTCAATCTTTTCGGCATCCTTGCCGTCGCCTTCATCCTCGTCCTCGGTAAAGGCCTCCCACAGCATTTTGCCGCCGATGAAGGCGAGCAGGATAAAGGCGATCCAGTGGTCGATGGGGCCGATGATGCCCATAAACTGGCTGCCAAGCGCCCATCCGATTACGGGCATGCCGGCCTGAAAGCCGCCAAAGAACAGGCCGAGCACCACGGCGACTTTAAGGTTGATCTTTTTCATGCCGAGACCTTTGCAGATGGAAACGGCAAAGGCGTCCATCGAAAGGCCAACGGCGAGCAACACGAGCTCTGCGAGTCCCATAGTCTGGCTCCCTCTCTGCGGGCGAACCCGCGTGTACTTCTGGCAGGGGAGCAACAAAAAAGACCCGTGGCGTACGCATTGCGCGCACAGCCACGAGTCTCGTTCATTAAGGCAAGCCAGGCCGTTTCGGCCAGTATGTTGACTTGCCGCGCCACCGGAGGCGAACCCGGTCACGCGACTACTCCCTCATTTATGCGAATCCCGATGCTACCACATAAGCAGCCCATTTGGGTTGGGCTCTCAGCTGTGTTCGCTCATTCTGTAAGCATCGTATTTCGCAAGCGCCGCGGGGACAAACCGTGAGAAACTATTTAGCGTTTATGGAGCGTATACGATGGGAGCGATGCCTTGGATAAGAACGAGCTGCAAAAGCGTATGGAACAGGCCATCCGCCTGACGGCACCTGGTCAGCCGATCCGCACCGCCCTCGACATGATCATCGCCGGTCACCTGGGCGCCCTTATCTGCGTCGGCGACACCGAAAACGTGCTCGCTGCCGGTAACGACGGCTTCCCGCTCAACATTTCGTTCACCTCGAACCGTCTGTTCGAGCTTTCCAAGATGGACGGCGCCATCGTCATCGACGGCGACCTCACCCAGATCCTGCGCGCCAACTTCCACCTCAATCCCGATCCCTCACTTGCCACGAGCGAGACGGGCATGCGTCACCGCACCGCCGCTCGCATGTCGGTGCTCACCGATGCCATCGTGATCTCGGTCTCGGCTCGTCGTGCCGTCGTTAACGTGTACGTTCACGGCAAGAGCTACGAGATCCAGCCCGTCACCACCATCATGAGCTCGGTCAACCAGCTCGTCGCCACGCTCCAGACTACCCGTCAGTCGCTCGACCGCTCCCTGCTGCGCCTGACGGCCCTCGAGCTCGACGACTACGTTACGCTCGCCGACATTACCGGGATTTTCTCGAGCTTCGAGATCATGCAGCAAGCAAAGACCGAGCTTAAGGATTGCATCGTCAAGCTGGGCAACCAGGGCAAGCTCGTGCAGATGCAGCTCGAGCAGCTCGCCGGTTCCAGCATGGATACCGAATACGACCTGATGATCCGCGACTACGCGAGCGATTCCTCCGAGGCAAACGCCGAGAAGATTCGTGCAGAGCTCGCTCGCATGACGCCTAAGGACCTGTCCGACCCGCAGCACGTGGCGGCAGTTCTGGGCTATGACGACCTGGACGAGGACTCTGTCATGACGCCGCTGGGCCTGCGCACGCTTTCGCGCGTGTCCGTCGTGCGCGACGGCGTGGCCGAGAAAATCGTCGACGAGTACGGCTCGCTGCAGGAGCTCATGGACGACATCAGCGAGGATCCGGAGCGCCTGGGCGACTTTGGCGTCAACAACCCTGCCATTCTTGCGGACTCCCTGTACCGCATGAAGGGCACCAAACAGGGGAACGCATAATGGCGCCCGTATGCGCCGTGGTCGTTGCCGGCGGCAGCGGCCAGCGTTTTGGAAATCCCGGCGGCAAGCAGCTCGTTAACGTGGCGGGCCGTCCGCTCATGAGCTGGTCTATCCGCGCGTTCGATCGTAGCGACAAGGTCGGCCACATTGTGGTGGTGTGTCCTGCCGAGCGCCGTGCTGAGATGTGCCGCCTGGCCATCGACCCGTTTGACTATGACACGCCCATCAGCTTTGCCGATGCCGGCGATACTCGTCAGGATTCCACCCGCGCCGGCGTGCATGCGGTTCCGGCGGGCTTCGAATATGTCGCCATCCACGACGGCGCCCGTCCGCTCATTACCACTGAGGCTATCGACCATGCGATCGACGTGCTCGTGGGCGATCGCGCCCTCGACGGTGTCGTGTGCGGTCAGCCCGCGATCGACACGCTTAAGATCGTCGACGGCGATAATATCGTCGAGACGCCGCCGCGCGAGCTCTATTGGGCCGCTCAGACGCCGCAGATCTTTAGCGTCGACGCCATGAAGCGCGCCCATGCCGCGGCGATTGCCGAGGGCTTTATCGGCACGGACGATTCGTCACTGGTCGAGCGCATGGGCGGACGCGTTCGTTGCGTCCAGAGCCCGCGCGACAACCTTAAGGTGACGGTGCCCGAGGACCTGCGTCCTGTAACCGCGATTCTGCTCGGTCGCATGGCCGAGGGAGAGGACCTTCCCCATGTTCAGTAACCTGCGCATTGGCCATGGCTACGACGTTCACCGTCTGGTGGAGGGGCGTCGATGTATCATCGGCGGGGTCGACATTCCCTACGAGCGCGGCCTGCTGGGCCACTCGGATGCCGATGTGCTCGCGCACGCCTTAGCCGACGCCATTCTGGGCGCCTGCCGCGGGGGAGACATCGGCAAGCTATTTCCCGACACCGATCCCGCCTACGAGGGCGCCGATTCGATGGTGCTGCTCGCTCGCGTGATGGACTATGCGCGTGAGCTGGGCTTTGAGTTTGTCGATGCCGATTGCACCATTGCCTGTCAGCAACCCAAGATCACCCCGCACCGCGATGCCATGCGCGCCAACCTTGCCCATGCCCTGGGCGTTAACGTCGAAAACGTGGGCGTCGCCGCCACTACGACCGAAAAGCTCGGTTGGGAAGGCCAGGGCGAGGGGATCGGCGCCTGGGCCGTCTGCCTGCTACAGAAAACCGTTAAGGAGTAACGAATGCGTATCTACAACAGCGCTACCCATAAAAAGGAAGAGTTCCAGCCCATCGAGTCCGGCAAGGTCCGCATGTATGTGTGCGGCCCCACGGTCTACGACAACATCCACATCGGCAATGCCCGCACGTTCATCAGCTTCGATGTGATTCGTCGCTGGCTCATCGCGAGCGGCTACGAGGTCACGTTCGCCCAGAACCTCACCGATGTCGATGACAAGATCATTAAGCGCGCCAACGAGCAGGGCCGTACGGCCGCCGAGGTCGCGACGGAGTTCTCCGACAAGTTCATCGGCGTCATGCGCGCCGCCAACGTGCTCGATCCCGATGTGCGCCCCCGCGCCACCAAGGAGATCGGCCCCATGATCGCCATGATCAAGACGCTTATCGAGCAGGGCCACGCTTACGCAGCCGATAACGGCGACGTGTACTTTGCCGTGCGCAGCGATCCCAACTATGGCCAGGTCTCGGGCCGCAACATCGACGACCTGATGGTTGGCGCGCGCATCGAGGAGAACGAGGACAAAAACGACCCGCTCGACTTTGCCCTGTGGAAGGCCGCCAAGCCCGGCGAGCCCAGCTGGCCGAGTCCCTGGGGTGAGGGTCGTCCCGGTTGGCACACCGAGTGCGCCGCCATGGTGCACCGCTACCTGGGCACCCCGATCGACATTCACGGCGGCGGCTCCGACCTTGCCTTCCCGCATCACGAGAACGAGTGCGCCCAGGCCACCTGTGCCTGGCACCAGGGCTTCTCCAACACCTGGATGCACACGGGCATGCTGCTGGTTGACGGCGAGAAGATGTCCAAGTCGCTCGGCAACTTCTTTACGCTGGCCGAGGTCCTCGAGCAGCACTCCGCTGCCGCCCTGCGCCTGCTGATGCTGCAGACGAGCTATCGTTCGCCGCTCGACTTTTCTTGGGAGCGCCTGGAGGGTGCCGAGAACTCGCTCACGCGTATCGCCGGTACGGTCGAGAACCTGCGCTGGGCCGCGAACCATGCGACGGCCGATGCCGATGAGGCAGCATCTGAGGCGTTTGCCGCCAAGGCCGCCGATACCCGTGCCACCTTTAAGGAGTGCATGGACGACGACTTTAACACCGCTGGTGCTATGGGTGCCGTCTTTGGCTTTGTGACCGAGTGCAACCAGTACCTGGAGCAGGCAGGCGACGCTGCCGACAAGGCCGCCGTGCTTGCCGCCGCCGACACGCTGGCCGAGCTGCTCGATACGTTTGGCGTCGAGCTTCCCGAGCCCAAGGTCGAGCTGCCGCTGGGTCTGCTGGGCGTTGCCGCCGGTCTGGTCGCCTACACGGGCGACGACGTGGACGAGGCCGCTGCCAAGATTCTCGAGGCCCGCGCCGAGGCCCGTGCCGCCAAGAACTGGGATCTGGCCGACGCCATCCGCGACCAGCTCAAGGACCTCGGTCTGACGATCGAGGATACCGCCGCCGGCACTCGTATTAAGAGTCTCTAGTATTTGTCGACCGTTCGAGGTACGGCAGATTGCCTTGAAAGAGGAAGGCATAGACCTGGTGGTCACGCCCGACGATTGAAAGGCAAGGTGCCGTGGCTCGGACGGTCGATTCTTGTTCGTTTTCTATTTAAGGAGGCCGTCTTATGGCCGACAATCGCAAGCGTGCGCCTCGTGGTGGCAAGCAGGCTGCTTCTGGCTCGCGTCCGATTCGCCGCAATGATCGCGCTGCCGCTCCCAAGGGCCAGCGCGATCGCGCCCAGGCTGCGCGTCCGCAGCGCGATCGCAACCGCGACGCTGTCCAGGCTCCCAAGGGCGAGTTTATCGAAGGTCGTCGTGCTGCCGCCGAGGCGCTGCGCACTGGTTTTCCCATCAAGTGCGCGCTCATTGCCGAGGGCGGGGAGCGCGATGCCGCCTTGTCGCGCCTGGTCGACGACCTCAATGCCGCTGGTGTCCGCATTAAGTATGTGCCGCGTGCACAGCTCGACGCACTGTCGAGCCATGGCGCTCACCAGGGCATCGCGCTCGAGGTTGGCAACTTCCCCTATGCCGATGTCGCCGATATCCTCGACCGCGCGGGTGACGGTCCGGCGCTCGTCATCGTGCTCGACCATGTGACTGACGACGGTAACTTTGGCGCCATCGTGCGCTCCGCCGAGGTCGTGGGCGCTGCGGGCGTCGTCATCGCCAACAAGCGTGCCGCCGGCGTGACCGTGGGCAGCTACAAGACCTCAGCCGGCGCCGTCATGCACCTGCCCATTGCGCAGGTTCCCAATATCGCCCGTGCACTCGATGACCTCAAGGCCGCTGGCTTTTGGGTGGGCGGTGCCTCCGAGCACGCCGAAGGCAGTTGCTGGGATACTCCCTTCGAGGGTCGCGTGGCGCTCGTCATGGGGTCCGAGGGCGATGGCATCTCGCGCCTGGTGCTCGAGAAATGCGACTTTTTGACCAAGCTTCCCCAGCGCGGCATGACCGAGAGCCTCAACGTTGCCCAGGCAACGACGGCGCTATGCTTTGAGTGGTTACGTCGCAACGCCGGCGAGCTCATGGGGGAGGAGTAGCGCATGTCCAAGAAGAACCGCGCCAAGTCCAAGGCCAAGCGTTTTGGCGAAGGCTCGGCCAAGCCGATTGTCTCGGCCGCGACCTATGGTGTGGGCGGCAATGCGTTTGCGCAGGCCATCGCCGATCCGGTCTCGACGGTGCACTCCAATAAGCCCGAGCTGTTAGTGGTCGACGGCTACAACGTGATTCACTGCACGCCGCGCTACGAAAAACTCGTGTACGACCATTCCGACGACCCGTATTCCAGCGACGTTCACGATATGGCGCGCACCGCCCTCATCAACGACGTCGCCGCCTTTGCCCAGGGCCGCTATGAGGCCGTGATCGTGTTCGACGGCGCGGGCAATATCTCCAGCGAGCGCCCCAACCTGCCGGCCCGCGGCGTGCGCATCGAGTTTTCGCCGACGGGCGTCTCTGCCGATACCGTGGTGCAGAAGCTCTGCATCGAGGCACGTGAGGAGGGCCGCGCGTGCTCCGTGGTATCGAGCGACGGCACAATCCAGGCCGTCGTCATGGGCAAGGGCGTCACGCGTATCTCGAGCCGCATGCTGGTGGACGAGATCAAACAGATCGCCAAGGAGCATACCGGCTTTATCAAGACGATGTGGTGCGGCGACCTGGCCTGCGAGGAAGCCATGAAGGAGCAGGCTGGTCTGTCCAGCCGCTGCATGCCCTTTGCCCAGGAG
>USBA01000029.1 GCA_900552735.1 uncultured Collinsella sp.
ACGTTCACAGTCATTAACTTGTCTTTCCTGCCTTTCGAGGCGGCCCTTGACCTCGCGGAGCTCCATTTCGCAAAAGTCAACTCGCGCTTTTGCCGTTACGGTCTCTTGGCGCAACTGCTTTATTTGCTGTTTAACAGTTTCGACAAGCTCCTCGTCGCCGAGCGCTTCGAGTGCCTTAAGCACCTCAAGTTTGTTGTCTAATTTTGCCTGGAGCTCGCTTACCCGGTTGATGGCCCCGTCGTATTTGGCTTGGGCTGCATCGACGTCCACTTGCATGGCGGGAAGGGATTCCCTCAATTCGGCGGCTTGCGCCACCATCTTGTCGCGGAGCTCTTGAAAACGGGCAATGTCATCATTGAATCTCGCAATTTTCTCCGGACTTGCGGCGTCTTTTGCGGCCTCGAGGTTTTTGAGCGCTTCCTGCATGGCTGCATACGCTTTTTCTTTTGCGGCGGCCGCATCTTCCGTCTGCAAGGCAACTGCACCGGTGGGGGAACTGGTTTCTGCCGCGATCGCCGTTGCGGGGGCGATTCCCGCGACAAGTGCCGCGGAAAGGGCGATGCCCAAAGTTGCTCGTCTTGCTCTTCTTGCGAGAATGTCGTTCATCTCGGCACCTCATTTCAAGGGTCGGAGGCTATTTTGAGTTCTTGATGCGGCGTGTGGCTGTGGCGGTTATTCCGAGGCCTGCGGCGGCGACTGCTGCGAGTGCGATTGCGCTCGGCGCTGTGTCGCCCGTGTTCGCGAGCTTGCCGGCGGTCGTATCTGCTTGCTTGCCGCTGCTCGAGTTCGCCTGCTTGGTGGAGCTTGGCGGGGTATTTTTGCCGGTCGCGGGCGAGCTGGCGGGCTGTGCCGTCTCGGCCGGTTGCGCCGAGCCGGAGGGAGGCGTCGTCTCGGTCGGTTTCGTTATCTCGGGCGAGGTGGCCTTGTCTGCCGCGGCTTTCGCCTCTTCGTATGCCTTGCAGGCGTCGTCATAGGCCGTTTGCGCTTTTTTCAAATTGTCGAGGAGCGCATCTCGCCAGGCTGTGAACCGGTCGATATCGGCTTTATATTTCTCTACAGCACGTTCACAGTCATTAACTCGTCTTTCCTCTCTTCTGAGGCGGTACTGGAACTCGCGGAGCTCCGTTTCGCAATAGTTTACGTGCGTTTTTGCCGATATGATCTCACTGTGCAACTGCTTTATTTTCTGTTTAGTAGTTTCGACAAACTCCTCGTAGCCGAGTGCTTCGAGTGTCTTAAGCATCTCATGTTTCTTCTCTAATTCTGCCTGGAGCTCGCTTACCCGGTTGATGGCCCCGTCGTATTTGGCTTGGGCAGCATCGATGTCCGCTTGCATGGTGGGAAGGAGTTCCCTCCCTTCGGCGGCTTGCGCCGCCATCTTTTCGCGGTACTCTTGAAAACGGGTAATGTCATCATTGAATCTCGCAATTTTCTCGGGACTTGCGGCGTTTTTTGCGGCCTCGAGGTTTTTGAGCGCTTCCTGCATGGCTGCATACGCTTTTTCTTTTGCGGCGGCCGCGTCTTCCGTCTGCAGGGCGCCCGAATTGCCGTTGGCGGCGCTCGTCTGCGAAACGGCCGCACCGGTGGGGGCGCTGGTTTCTGCCGCGATCGCCGTTGGGGGGGCGATTCCCGCGACAAGTGCCGCGGAAAGGGCGATGCCCACAGTTGCTCGTCTTGCTCTTCTTGCGAGAATGTCGTTCATCTCGGCACCTCATTTCAAGGGTCGGCGACTAACTTGGTAGCACTAATGTAAGTATATCAGGCGGTCGACCCGACACTGGTTGGGTGTGCGCGTGCCTCTCCGCTTCTTTGGAAACCGAATCCCATTAGAAATGGCGAGTTGTTTACTCGTCTTTTGGGCTCACCGTACTATCATGATTCGAATTGAGTGTGAATGATGATAGGGAGCGCCTTTTTATGATTGAGCTGCTCAGGCGTTTTGGTGGCAAGTTTCGCCGGTATATGGTGATCGGCCCTGCGTGCAAGCTGATCGAAGTGATTTTTGACCTGTTGACGCCGTTGGTGATTGCCCAGATGATCGATAAGGGCATCGGCGCACGCGATGTGAACGCTGTCGTCCACTACGGCATGGTGCTCGCCGCCATGGCCGTGATCGGCATCTCGTTTACGCTCGTCTGCCAAAAGATGGCGGCGCTCACCTCGCAGGGCATGGGCACCGACATTCGAGGCGCGCTCTACCAGCACATCAACAAACTGAGCTACGCCGAGCTCGACCGCTTTGGCACGCCGTCGCTCATCACGCGCATCACCAACGATGTCAACCAGGTGCAGCTTGCCGTGGCGCTGGGCGTGCGCATGCTCATCCGCTGGCCCTTCCTGGCGGTGGGCTCCATGTGCGCGGCCCTTGCCATCGACCTTAAGCTCGGCATCATTTTTTTGATCTGCACGCCCGCTATCGGCCTGGTGTTTTGGTTTGTCATGGCGCGCTGCATTCCGTATTACAGGCAGCTGCAGGCAAAGCTCGACCGCATCGCGCTTATCTGCCGCGAAGGCCTTTCGGGCGCTCGCGTGGTTCGCGCCTTTGTGCGCGAAGATCACGAGCGTGAGCGCTTTGCCCAAGCCGCCGATGATCAGGCCCATACCGCCATCGCGGTGGGCAAGCTCTCGTCGGTCCTCAACCCCGTAACGTTTTTGGTGATGAACCTGGGCGTGTGCGCCATCCTGTGGGTGGGCGGCATCCAGGTCAACGTGGGCGAACTCACACAGGGCCAGGTCATGGCGTTCGTCAACTACATGACGCAAACCCTGACCTCCATCGTGTACGTCGCCAACCTGGTCGTGGTCTTTACCAAGGCGAGCGCCAGCGCGTCGCGTATCAACGAGGTGCTCAATTGCGTGCCGAGCATTACCGACGAGGGCAACCAGCCGGTCGCGCTGCCCGAGCCGAGCGAACTGGCGGGTGGTGCTGCTCCAGTCCCCGCACTGAGCTTTGACCATGCGAGCTTTTCGTTTGGCGCGGGCGCGGCAAATGCCGTGAGCGATGTGACCCTGAAGCTGCCGCTGGGCAAAACGCTCGGCATTATCGGCGGTACAGGCAGCGGTAAGTCCACGCTTGTCTCGCTTATCCCGCGCCTGTACGATGCGAGCGCCGGCAGCGTGTGCGTGATGGGCGCCGACGTGCGCACCTGGCCGTTCGACCAGCTGCGCCGTGTGGTCGCGACCGTTCCGCAGCGCGCGTCGCTGGTGAGTGGCACCATCCGCAGCAACCTGACCTGGCGCGATGAGGCGGCAACCGACGAGGAGCTTTGGGCGGCGCTCGATATGGCGCAGGCCAGTGAGTTCGTGCGCAACAAGCCGCAGGGGCTCGACGCCCCGGTCGAGGCGGGCGGCAAGAACTTTAGCGGTGGCCAGCGCCAGCGCCTGACTATCGCGCGTGCCTTGGTGGGCTCGCCGCAGGTTCTGATCATGGACGACTCCGCCTCGGCGCTCGACTTTAAGACCGACGCGGCGCTTCGCCATGCCATTCGCGAGCGCAGCGTGCGCGGTGCCGCCGAGGGCGGGCTGCCGCTGACCACGGTGATTGTGAGCCAGCGCGTCTCGACCGTGCGCGACGCCGACATGATCTGCGTACTCGACCACGGCTCGGTTGCGGGCCTGGGCACGCATGACGAGCTGTACGCGACCTGCCAGCTCTATCGCGAGATTTGCCAGTCGCAGCTGCGCCGCGAGGAGCTCGAGGGCCAGCAGGGGAGCACGACGCCCGCGTCCGCTCCGACCGCCCCCGCATCCGTCTGCGCAAAGGAGGGATGCTAAATGAATCCGTACACTTCCTCCGGTTCGGTCGCCACGATGACGGCCAACGTGTCCGGCAACGATAACCTCAACGACCTGGGTGACGGTCCGCGCCAGCCCGGCGACCCCGAGCGCTACCCCGTAGGCGCGGTAACTCGCCGCCTGCTGGGCTACGTCCGTCCGCACCGCATTTCGTTTACGGCGTCGTTTGTGAGTGCTGCCGTCTCGGTGATTCTGCAGCTCTACACATCCATCCTCATTGGCGAGGGCATCGATCTTATCGTCGCCGCCGGGCAGGTGGATTTCGATGCGCTGCTGCCGCTTGTCACCAAACTCGCGATTGTCGTCGTAGGTGCTGCGGCCTTTCAGTGGCTGCAGGGCTATTGCGTCAACCGTCTGTCCTACGAGACGGTGCGTGACATGCGCGTGGAGGCAAGCGACAAGCTCAGCCGCATGCCGCTCAGCTTTATCGACAGCCATGCCCACGGCGACCTTATGAGCCGTGTGGTCAACGACGTCGACCAGGTGGGCGACGGTCTGCTGCAGGGCTTTACCCAGCTTTTCACCGGCGTTATCACCATCGTTGGCACGCTCGCGTTTATGCTCTCCATCAACCTGACCATGACACTTGTGGTGGTGCTCGTTACGCCGCTTTCCATTTTTGCAGCCGGTGCCATCGCCAAACTCTCCAACAAGAGCTTTACGGCGCAGCAACGCATTCAGGGCCAGCTTGGCGGCCATATCGAGGAATACGTGGGCGAGCAGAAGCTCGTGGACGCGTTTGCCTATGGTTCCAACGCCCAGCAGCGCTTCGATGCTCTCAACGCTGAGCTCTACGCGGCAGGTGAGCGCGCGCAGTTTATGGGTTCGCTTTCTAACCCCGGCACTCGCTTTATCAATAACATCATCTATGCCGTGGTCGCTGTGATCGGCTGCGTGGGCGTGATCACGGGCGTGCCGGCGGCGCTTACGGTGGGCGGCGTGCAGATTTTCCTGTCCTATGCCAACCAGTACACCAAGCCGTTCAACGAGGTTACCAACGTCATTACGCAGATTCAGACCGCGTACGCCTCGGCGCGTCGCATGTTCGCGCTGCTCGATGCACGCGAGCAGGAGCCCGATGCGGCGGATGCCGTGGAACTTGCCACCCCGCAGGGTGAGGTGACCCTTGAGCATGTGGACTTTAGCTACGTGCCCGACCGCAAACTGCTGCAGGACATCTGCATCGAGGCTAAGCCCGGCATGCGCTTTGCCCTGGTCGGTCCCACGGGCTGCGGAAAGACAACGCTCATCAATCTGCTGCTGCGTTTTTACGATATCGATGCCGGCCGCATCATGGTCGATGGCCGGTCTTCGCGTGACTACACGCGTGCAAGCCTGCGCCGCGCCTTTGGCATGGTGCTGCAGGATACGTGGCTGTTCGAGGGCACGGTGGCGGACAACATCGCTTACGGTTGCCCAGGAGCTACGCGCGAGCAGGTCATCGAAGCCGCCAAGCGCGCGCACGCGCACAAGTTTATCGTGCAGCTGCCAGGCGGCTACGACACGGTGATTGGCGAGGACGGCGGCACGTTTAGTCAGGGCCAAAAGCAGCTGCTGTGCATCGCGCGCGTCATGCTCACCGACCCGGCGATTCTGCTACTGGACGAGGCGACCTCGAGCATCGATACCCGCACCGAGCTGCAGGTTCAGGCGGCATTCGACGAGCTCATGGCCGGCCGCACAAGCTTTGTCGTGGCGCACCGCCTGAGCACCATCCGCAACGCCGATTGCATTCTGGTCATGCGCGACGGCCAGATTATCGAGCGCGGCACGCACGACGAGCTGCTAGCGGCAGGCGGCTTCTACGCCGAACTCTACCGCAGCCAGTTTGCCCAGTGAGCAAGCCCGTGGTGCAAATTAATCAATCGACAGACGGTGGTTTACATCTGTCACGTTAGTACTAAGATATTCATCTAATAAATTGCATTAGTGGCTTTAGTTTTGGGGGAAACGAGCAACGTGACTATGACATGCTCTTTGGTGGTCAACAGCAAGAGCGGTAATACCAGGATGGTTTCGGGTGCGATCAAGCGCACTCTGCAGGCTGCGGGCGTTGAGTTTGTCCATGCCGCGGCGTTGAGCGACGATGCGGATGCAGATCAGGTTGCGCTCGAGGCGCAGGGCGCCTGCGCGGCCGACACAGTGCTCGTCGGTTTTTGGTGCGACAAGGGCGCGTGCACGCCTTCGGTCGCGACGTTGCTCTCCGCCTTGCACGGCAAGCGCGTCTTTCTGTTTGGCACCTGCGGTTTTGGGGCCGACCAGAGCTATTATCAGCAGATTATCGATCGTGTGACCTCCAATTTGGCTGAGGATGCCGAGCTTGCGGGCTGGGCGATGTGCCAGGGCAAGATGGGCCCCGCGGTCAAGCAGCGCTACGAGGCCATGCTCGAGCAAGATCCCGACAACGCCCGATTTAAGATGCTGCTCGACAACTGGGTTGCCGCAAAGGATCACCCCACCAAGGATGATCTGGACCATATGGCGGCGGCGGCCAAGAAGGCCGTGCTGGGCGAGTAGCCTTGCCGTTCGCGGTCCTTCGCGCAAAACAATACAAATGTGAAAGCCTCGAAATTCTCGAGGCTTTTTTCTTGACACTCGCGGGCGCAACCGTGGCAAGCGTTTGGGACGACATTTTCCATCACCCCGATGACGAGACCGTCCTGGACGACACGCTCGCATGCGTTCGCTGGATGTATTCAGAGCGGGACGGGCTTTCCGGATGCAAAAAAGACCACATGACGTGGCCTTCAACTTATATATGTTGCGGTTACCACCCCATGACAGGCCGCGCTCCAACAACAAGGCGTCTGTCCGGGCGGAGGTATGTAAGGTTCATCGCGAGTTCCGCACGCAAAGGAGGCCACTTAATGTGGCCTCCGTCTTGCGCAGGACTGTCCGAGCAGGGAACCTTACATACCTCCGCCCGGACAGACGTTTCAGTTATGAGTGACCCGTTACTTGATCTTGGTCGTACCCGGTGCCAGGTTGGGGTCGGTCTCGTTGGCCTCGGTCTGGAAATGCTCGGTATAGACGTTCTTGCCGTCGCGGAACATCTCGTAGTACTGCATCTTGGCGTAATCCTCGCGCGCCTTGGTTGCGGCTGCGGCATCGGCGTCGTCACCGGTGACGTTGGAGGAGAGCGCCCAACGCAGGCTGGCGTCCTCGTAGCCCACGGAGTTGATGGCGGGCAGCGACTCGCGCAGCGTCATGTGCGCTTTCTGGTAGTCGGTCAGCGGGGCACCGATCAGCTGCATAAGCTGCGTGGACAGGTAGTTGGTGGACAGGTCGTCGACCTCGCTCGTCTGGTCGCAGCCGGCAACGTCGTAGTTGGCCCAGATGATGTAGTCGGTCTGCCACAGACGTTCCTGATGCGTGGCATCGTCCTCGCCGGTAAACCACTTGTCGTTGAACTTGGACGGGAAGAACGGCTGGTGGTCGCCCCAGAACACCACGACCACCTTACGGTCGAGCTTGCTCAGGGCGTTGAGGAAGTAGCGAAGCGCCTGGTCGGACTGCTCGATGCACGAGACATACTCGTCGACATCGGAGAGCGTGCCATCCTCGACGGTCTTGGCGTCCAGGTCGGTCGTGTCGATATTCAGGTGCATCTGCTTGTCGACCGGCAGCAGGCCCGTATCGTAGCCCGAGTGGTTCTGCATGGTCACGTCGAAGATAAACTGCGGATCGGCGTTCTGGTCGAGCAACTCAAGAATCTTGTCGTAGGTAGCCTGGTCGGTCACCATGCCGCGCAGGGTGTCGGCTCCCTGGAAATCGTTGATGGACAGGAACTGGTCAAAGCCAAAGTCCTTGTAGACGTTCTCGCGGTTCCAGTTGGTGGCGTGATTGGGGTGCATGGCCGTGGTGGAATAGCCGAGCGATTTGAACTGCTCTGCCAGGTTCCCGGTCGTCTCCATGTTGTAGATGGTGTAGGGGTACACGCCCGAGCCCAGGTTGGCCATGGAGTTGCCGGTCATAAACTCAAACTCGGTATTGGCGGTACCGCCGCCGTAGGCACTCACGTAGAGCTTGCCGCGGCTGAGGCAGTTGGACAGGCTCTTAAAGTACTGCGGGCCCTCGTAGCCGGCGCGCATGTTCTGGTAGATGGACAGGTCCGAGAAGGTCTCGTTCATGATGGCGATGACCGTGGGCTTTTCGCTGTCGAACTGCTCCTTTGCGGCGGTGCGCTCGTCACTCTTGGCTGCGTCGGACTTGTCGTAGGCCTTGGCGTACTTTTTGAGTGTGGCCTTGGCATCGTCGACGGAGTAGTCGGCGGGTTTGGGCGGCTTGATGGACTGCGCTGCACTAATAAAGGCGGGCAGGTAGCCCTCGCGCCAGTAGCTCTCGAGCGGGCGCCAGGTGTAGACGGTGATGCCGAGGGTGTTGTAGTAGTCGATAAGCGTGACGTGCGCGGTCACGCCGCCCAGGCACAGCACCGCGACGAGCAGGTTGGTGAGCAGCATGCGCTTGGCGTTGGCGGCGCCCTTCTGACGGTGCGGTGCCACCAGGCCGGCGTACTCGCATAGCAGCATGGCGATGGCGGTAAAGCCCATGGATAGCACGCAGAACAGCGAGATCGAGAAGGTGTAGCCGTTGCCGGCGACCGCGGCGGCGGTGGAGATGGCCGAAAGGTCGCCCGGCTGGATGGGCATGGATTTAAACGTGATGACGAAGAACTCGGCAATGCCCAGGACAAAGAGGGCAAAGGCCAGGACCGCGGGAGCTGCGCCGTGGCGCTGGAACAGGAAGAACAGGCCGACCATAAGTGTGGTGATGATGGCCCACTCGAGCAGGATGCACAGGGGGTAAACCCAGGTAAAGTCGTGGTTGGACGAGACCTCCATGCCAAGCAGCGCAAAGACGCCGGCGAGCAGCAGGCACAAGACGGCGGCGACGAGCGGTTTGCCCACAAAGGCGCCGCGCAGGCGGGCGAGCTTGCCGGTGGGGGCGGGGGCATCGGTAGCAGCGAATGCAAAGACGCGCGGGGCGATGCGGTCGCGGGCGATGCTGGCCCAGGCGCAACCGGTGAGGATGGCGTTGGTCAGGATGAGCATCACAAAGGCGAGCGGCTCGTTTTGGGCGACGAGGCCAATGGCGCCCCAAATGGTCAAAAAGAGCTGGAACAGGCCGAAGGCGACGCTCCACCCAAGAGCGCTTTTGGCAACGGTGCCCGACTGAGCGCGAATGGCCTTGGCCTCGCGCAAGACAAGGTAGACGGTCGCCGCAAGACCGACGAGCGAGATGGCGGCAGCGAACATGCTGAGACTCCTCACAAACTAAAACCTACGAAAGCGGGGGTTTACCCGATTGTTACCAAGATATGCGCTGCAACTGGTGGCTGCGCACAACAACCAGCCATATTAACGCGCACGTGTGGCGGTGTGGCGCAATGTAGTGGCGACCTGCGCGATAATGGACGGGAATTACACGGAAACGTAAAGGCTTCTTAAAGAAATGGCGAGGATGAGGCGATGAACGAGCGGGTTTGCAAGGCGGACATGGGCGGCGGCGGAGCTGCGGGCGTGGATACGTGCGGCTATCCGGTCGAGACTACGGGCAACGCGGTGCTGGACATCTTGGAGCATCGCTCGTCTACGCGTGCCTTCGCGCGTGATGATGACGACCGTCCCGTGGCGGTGACCGACGAGCAGCGGGCAGCGATTCTGCACGCGGCGAGCCGTGCGCCGTCGGCAGGCGCCATGATGATGTATTCCATCGTGAGCATCCGCGAACAGGCTACGCTGGACCGTCTGGCCGACCTGTGCGACCACCAGCCCATGATCGCCAAGGCGCCCTGGGCACTCATATTTGTGGTCGATTATGCCAAGTGGATCGATCTGTTTGAGCACGTGGGCTGCTTTGAGCCCGAGTTTTTCGAGCGCACGGGCAAGGCGCCCCGCCGCGCGCCGGGTTTGGGCGACTTTGCCATCGCGGCCCAGGACGCCGTGATCGCCGCGCAAAACGCCGTGGTTGCCGCCGAGGCTCTGGGCCTGGGGAGCTGCTACATCGGCGATATCGTCGAGAATGCCGAGGAAGTTGCCGAGCTGCTCGATCTGCCGCCCTATACCATGCCGCTGTCGATGCTCATCATCGGCACGCCCCGTAAGGAGCGTCCGGCCATTGCGCATCCCGTGGTGAACCTGGTGCACGAGGAGCGCTACTGCCGTGCCGATGCCACGACTATGGATGCGCAGGTGGCTGAGATGGACGCGATGTTTCGTCCGCACGCCCGCGAGGTGGGCGAGCGCGTGGTGGATATCTACGCCCGCAAACACACCAGTCCCTTTATGGCCGAGATGAGCCGCTCCATGGAGTGGTGGTTCAAAAACTGGCTCGGAAAATGACGAATGTGACAAGGGGACAGTCCTTTTGTCACATTTCATATCGCCGCGGTAGCCTAAAGACTGTATAAATCTTTATCTAGCTGGGAAAACAGTGCATTAAAACATGGGCCGATTGCCTATAATCCCTTCGAACATTAAAGTTGGGAGGAAACCGGCTTATGGAACAAAAGGCCAAGGAGGCAGCCTCGCACGCTGCGATTCCTGTGAGCATCTCGGCGATGCTCGTCACGCTGGGCGTGGTGTATGGCGATATCGGCACCAGCCCCATGTATGTAACCAAGGCGCTCGTCGCCGGCAACGGCGGCATCGGAAGCGTCACGGAGGAGTTCGTGCTCGGCGCGCTCTCCCTTGTCGTGTGGACGGTCACGCTGCTGACCACCATCAAGTATGTGCTCATCTCGCTGCGCGCCGATAACCATGGTGAGGGCGGCATCTTTGCCCTGTACAGCCTGGTCAAGCGCTGTGGCAAGTGGCTTATCATCCCCGCCATGCTGGGTGGCGCCGCGCTGCTCGCCGACGGCATCCTCACGCCTGCCGTTACCGTGACTACGGCCATCGAGGGCCTGCGCACCATCCCGGCGGTCCATGCCGTGCTCGGTGATGATCAGGGCCGCGTCGTCGCCATTACGCTCGCCATCATCATCGCGCTCTTCTTGGTGCAGCGCATCGGTACGGCCAAGATCGGTCACGCCTTTGGCCCCATCATGACGCTGTGGTTCCTGTTCCTGGGCGGCACGGGTCTGTTCTTTGTCTTCCAGCACCCCGCCGTGCTGCTGTGCCTCAACCCGGTGCGCGGCATCGCCTTTTTGCTGAGCCCCAACAACCACGCGGGCATCATGATCCTGGGCAGCTGCTTCCTCGCTACCACCGGTGCCGAGGCGCTCTACTCCGACATGGGCCACGTCGGTCGCGGCAACATCTACGCTACCTGGCCGTTCGTTAAGTGCTGCCTGCTGCTTTCCTATATGGGCCAGGGCGCTTGGCTTATGAACAACGCTGCCAACCCCGAGCTCATGGGCATTGCCGACCTCAACCCGTTCTACCAGATGCTCGCCCCGGGCCTGCGCCCGTTTGCCGTAGGCCTTTCCACCGTCGCGGCCATCATTGCCTCGCAGGCGCTCATCACCGGTGCATTCTCGCTGGTGTCCGAGGCCAGCCGTCTGGACCTCATGCCGCACATGCAGGTCTTCTACCCTGCCGAGACCAAAGGCCAGCTCTACATCCCCATGGTCAACAACGTCATGCTTGTCGGCTGCGTCATCGTGGTGCTGCTGTTCCAGAACTCGGCGCATATGGAAGCCGCCTACGGCCTTGCCATTACGCTGACTATGATGTGCACCACGCTGCTGCTCTTCTTCTACCTGCACGAGGAGCGCAAGCTCAAGGTTGCTCCGTGGATCTTCGCGGCCTTCTTCCTTTTGCTCGAAGGCTTCTTCTTTGTGAGCTCGCTCACCAAGTTCTTCCACGGCGGCTACTTCACCATCCTCATGGCTGCACTCATCATGGGCATTATGGTGTGCTGGTACAACGGCACGGCGGTCGAGCAGCGCCAGTTTACGCTGCTGCCGCTGCGTAGCTACCTGCCGCAGCTCAAGCGTCTGCGCGACGACGACCGTTACGAGCGCATGAGCGACAACATCGTGTACCTGACCAAGGACACCCATACCGACTACATCGACCGCGATATCGTCTACTCGATCTTGGACAAGCATCCCAAGCGTGCCCACGCCTGGTGGTTTGTGAATGTCGAGACCATGGACGAACCGCACACCTTTGCCTATTCTGTTGAGACGTTCGGCACCGACTACGTGTTCCGCGTGCATCTGTACCTGGGCTACAAGATCAACCAGCGCGTCAATGCCTACCTGCGTCAGGTTGTTCAGGACCTGGCTGCCACCGGCGAGCTGCCGCCGCAGACGCATGACTACTCGGTCTACAAGGATCCGGGCAACATCGGTACGTTCAAGTTCGTCATGATCCGTAAGCTTCTGGCGCCCGAAAGCGACGTGGAGCCGAGCGAGCGTACGGCCATCACGCTCAAGTACATCATCCGCCGCGCCGCCGGCACGCCTGCGCGCTGGTATGGCCTGGAGAACTCCAACGTGAGCTTTGAGTATGTGCCGCTGTTCACCAAGTTTAAGGCTGTGAGCAAGATGCAGCGCCTGGCTCCCAACGAGCGGCCGTAGTCGACGCTCGAGGTTTGTCTGCGAACGGGCGGGCTTGTATTGACGGGGATTGAGTCCTGGGAGGAAACCATGGATGCAAAGGTGCTTGACGGTTGCGATCTTGCTGCCGAGCTGGCGCGTGAGGCGCGCGTCGACGCCGCCGAAGATCGGTTCTTTACGAATCGCGCCAACATGGACATGGCCGACCGCGTAATTTCGATCGTGGCACTGGTATTTGGAGCGGTGTGCGTGTGCGCACTGCTCGCGCACGTGCTGTTTGTCTAGCGGCTGCCGGTCGTAGAAGGCTTTACACTTAGAACCACCACGAGGGAAAACCACCACAAAGGTGCCTGTGAACTGCGCCCCGAAACTTGGACTGAACAAATAGCGACTACTGGAGTGGGAAGGATAAACTGGACTTTCTTTTAAGGATCCTCAAGCGTATTGCCGCTCGTATTCCACTGGAGACATGTAGCCCAGGGTGGAATGCATGCGCACCCTATTGTAATAGAGCTCTATGTACTTGAAGATGTCCTGCTTGGCCTCGTCCCTCGTCCCATAGCTCCTCTCTTTCACCAATTCCCTTTTCAGCGTCTTGAAGAACGACTCGGCCACCGCGTTGTCCAGCGGCGTGCCGGGCCTTGATACCGACTGGACTATGCCATGCGAGTCCAGACACCGCTGGAAGGAACGGGAGGTGTACTGCGCGCCCTGATCGTCATGGAAGACGAGGCTGCCGTCATCTGGCGGACCCTCCCTGCCGACCGCCTGCTCCATCGCGTCGATCGCGACCTTCTCGGTGATGCGCTCGGACATTGACCAGCCCACGACCTTGCGGGAGAAGGCGTCTATCACGGCTGCGAGATAGAGCCACCCTTCTCTTGTGGGTATGTAGGTGATGTCGCCCACCCAAAGCCTGTTGCGCTCGCCCACGGTGAAAGCGCGCTCTACCAGGTTCAACCGAGGGTCTCCCGGCTCGACCTTCTTCTGGATGCGGTGTTTTCGGGTCGCGCCCTTTCCGGCAAGTCCGAGCTTCTGCATGATGCGGAGCACGCGCTTCTCGCTCACGACGATGCCGCTTTTTCGCAGTTCGCGGTTGATGCGCCGGTAGCCGTAACGGCCCTTGTGCCGCTCGAAGGCCTCGACGACGAAACCTTCGATCGCCTCCCGCTCTATCTGGGCGTCGGACTTCTTCCGGCCGAGATACTCGTAGAAACCGGATTTCGAGACTTTCATCAGCCCGCATGCCTTCTTGATGGGGCCGATCTCGCCCCTATGCTCTTTGAGGAACTCGAACCTCACGCATGGTCTTGACTCAAGAAGGCCCGGAAATTTTTTAGCAGCTCGTTCTCGCGCTCGAGTTCCTCGATCCTTTTGCGGAGCTTCACGATCTCGTAATCCTTGTTGACCTTCGGGCTGCCGTTTCCGGGGAACGCGCCGTCTCCCATCTCCTCGTATTCGCGGGCCCATCTTCTCAGCGTCGAATCCTTTATGCCGAGTTCCTCCGATAGGCCTTTGACCGTCATTTCCCCGGACAGGACCACCTTTGCCGCCGAGACCTTGAACTGCCTGTCGTATCGCTTTCTTCTTTGGGTCATCTTGAACACCTTTCGCTCTTAAATAGGTGTCCAATTCATCATACCCACTCCATACGCCGCAAGGGCCCGGTTCCGGAACTCCTCCGGCGTCAGGCCCTTCAATCTTACCTGCCTGCGCCGC